>NZ_JBEXUD010000004.1:305527-451460 GCF_040614215.1 Dactylosporangium sp. NPDC006015 | reverse complement strand
GGCAGCCACTGCGGCTCGCGTGGAACACCAAGCATCCCGGGGACGTCCGCGGGCAGTACGGCGCGATCCTCGACAGCTACCAGTTCAAGACCCCACGATCAGGGCGACCGCGGCCGCGGCGAGCAGCATCGTGCCGCCGGCGTTGAGGATCGCGGCGGTGACCCCGGCGACCCCGGCGGTCGCCGCGACAGTGCCGGCGACGGTGCGGGCGGTGCCGATCGGCTCGGCGGCCGCCGACCGGCGCATCGCCGCCACCGGGGCGACGCGGGCGGCGCGGCGGGCCGGGCCGTACGCGGCCAGCACCGTGACGAGCACACCGACGGCGAGCGACACCAGCACCGTGCGGAGGGTGATCACCATCGCGCCGTTCGGCAGCGCGATGCCGAACACGCCGGCCAGGCCGCGCAGCCCGATCGCGGCGCCGATGCCCGTGCCGAGGCCGAGCGCCGACGCGGCGACGCCGACGAGGAACGCCTCGCCGAGCACCGACCCGAGCACCTGGCGGCCGGTCGCGCCGGTGGCCCGGAGCACGGCCAGCTCGTGGGTGCGCTGGGTGACCACGATCGAGAACGTGTTGGCGATGAGGAAGGCGCCGACGAGCAGGCCGGCCGCGGCCAGCGCCAGCAGCATCACCTCCAGGTAGCCCACCTGGTTCTGGGCGGCGGCGGAGGCGGCGGCCGCGACGTCGCGGCCCGCGGTCACCTCGTAGCCGGAGCCGAGCGCGGCACCGATGGTGCGCCGCAGCGCACCGGTGTCCACGCCGTCGGCCGCCGTCACGGCCAGCTCGCTCACGCCGTCGCCGAGCCCCAGCATCCGCTGCGCGGTCGGCAGGCTGACCAGGGCCACCGTGCTGTTCGGCAGGCCGGGCCGGTCACCGAACCCGGCCAGGCCGACGACCTGGGCGGTCAGGTCGGTCCCGGCGTGGACGGTGACGGTCTGCCCGAGGGTGATGTGGTGGCGGTCGGCGGTGGCGGCGTCGATGACCACCTCGCCGTCGGCGGCGGGAGCCCGGCCGGCGCGCAGCGTGAACGCGCCGACCGGCGGCGGGGTCCAGGACTGCAGCAGGGACGGGCCGGAGGGGACGATCGCGGTGCCCCCGGCGACCAGCAGGCCCTGCCCGCGGACGACCGGTTCGGCGCCGGCCACGCCCGGCAGGGCCCGGACCTGGCCGACCGTCGCCGCGCTCAGCGGGTCGCGTTCGACCTCGACGCCCATCGCCGAGTCGAAGGCGGCGGCGTCGCGGACGGTGAGGTCGGTGCCGGCCGTCGCGGTCCGGAACTGGTCGTCGAGGACCTGCCGGGAGGTGTCGGTGAGGACCAGGGTGCCGCTGACGAAGGTGACGCCGAGGACGACGGCGAGCATGGTGAACGCCAGCCGGGCCCGGTGGGCCAGGGTGGTGCGCAGGATGAGACGCCACATGGCCGTCAGCGCTCCTTCCGGGTGGTGGTGACGGTGTCGAGGCCGGACATCCGGGACAGCACGGCGGCCACGGTGGGCTCGGCGAGCTCGTCGACGACCCGGCCGTCGGCGAGGAAGACGACCCGGTCGGCGTACGCGGCGGCGTGCGGGTCGTGGGTGACCATGACGATCGTCTGTCCGAGGTCGTGGGCGGCGTGGCGGAGGAAGTCCAGCAGCGCCTCGCCGGAGCGGGAGTCGAGGTTTCCGGTGGGTTCGTCGGCGAACACGATCTCGGGGCGGGTGACGAGCGCCCGGGCCACCGCCACCCGCTGCTGCTGGCCGCCGGACAGCTGCGCGGGCCGGTGGTGCAGCCGATCCGCGAGGCCGAGGGTGGTGACCAGCTTGTCCACCCAGTCGGCGTCGGGTCGGCGGCCGGCCAGCCGCAGCGGCAGCTCGATGTTCTCGGCCGCGGTGAGCGTCGGCACCAGGTTGAAGCTCTGGAAGACGAACCCGATCCTTTCGCGGCGCAGCAGGGTGCGCTGCCGCTCGCTCAGGCGGGTCACGTCGGTGTCGCCGAGCAGGACGTGGCCGGCGTCGGCGTCGTCCAGCCCGGCGAGTGTGTGCATGAGGGTGGACTTCCCGGAGCCGGACGGGCCCATCACGGCGGCGAACTGCCCGGCCGGGATGGTCAGGCTGGCGCCGTCGAGGGCGTGGACCGCGGTGTCGCCCCGCCCGTACGTCTTGACGACGTCGCGGGCCTCGACGGCGATGGTGCGGTGGGGTGCGGTGCTGATGCTCATGCTCATGGACGTGGCTCCTCAGATCAGGATTCGGCCGCGGCGGTACGCCGGCGGATGGGGATGCGGAAGCGTGCGCGGCGGGCGGAGCGGTACGCCTCGGCGTCGCGGATCAGGTCCGCGTGGCGTTCCCGGACGTAGTCGGTGAGGAAGAGGGGGTGCACGACGGACCTCCTGGCGTCGTCGGCGGTGTGCTGACACGCCGAAGACTCGCGGCACCGGCTGTCCGTGCCCTGGCCGGCCGCTGAGCGGCGGCGGACAGCGAGCGGACAGCGGCCCGCGGCACGCTGTCCGCATGCGTGACGAAGTGACTGTTGCCGTGCCGCCCGACCTGTGCCGGCGCTGCGTGCGGCTGCTCAGCCGGCACGTCAGCGACGTGCCGGGCGTGGTGTCCCTGCACGTGGGCGGGGGACTGCTGGCGGTCTCCGGCGACGTGGACGCCGCAGAGGTGCGGGCGGCCCGGGACCGGGCCGGCTTCCCGGTGCCCGGCGGCTAGCGGCAGGTCAGTGGCCGGCGGCCGCGGCGTAGGCCGCCCGCAGCTGGTCCCGGGCCCACGGGAACTCCCGGTCTTCGAGGAGCTCCAGGGCCCGCCGCAGGTCGTCCGCCGCGGCCGCGGCGTCGCCGCGCGTCAGGGCCAGCCTGGCCCGCCCCCACGCCGCCCACGCCGGGTTGCGCGGGTTGCGGACCCGCCGGGAGATCTCGTCGGCCTCGGCCAGCTCGGCCGGCACGCGCTCGGTCTGGCCCAGGTCGAGCCGGGTGTGCGCCAGGTGCACGAGGGCGAACGCGAGGCCGTGCAGCGAGCCGTACGCCCGGCACTCGTCGGCCGCGGACCGCAGCTGCGCCAGGGCCTCCTCGAGCCGTCCGGTCTGGCGCAGCGCGACGCCCAGGTGGGCGCGGGCGGCGCTGCTCATCATCCGGTCGTCGGCGGCGCCGAGCAGGTCGAGGCTGCGCCGCCAGTCGCGCACCGAGTCCTCGAACTCGCTGCACCGCAGGTTGATCAGCGCCTCCACGTAGTAGGTCATGGCGTGCCACCAGCCGTGGTCCTGGTCGCCCAGGTCCTCGCGGCTGCGCCGGATCAGCTCCCGGTGCTCGTCGGGGTCGCCGCCGTACTGCCCCTCGAAGGCCACGACGATGCGGGAGACGGCGGCCTCGTGGTCGAGGCCGAGGGCGGCGAACAGTGCGAGGCTTTCGCGAGCGGCGGCCCGTGACTCGGGCGTGGGGTAGTAGACGTACAGCAGCGCCAGCCCCTGCAGCGCCCGGGCCCGGGCGACGTCCGACCCGCCGCGGTCCAGCAGCGCGGTGATGGCGCGGACGCCCTCGTAGCGGGGACCGTAGTTCCAGAACGGCACGAGGGCGGCGGCCAGGCGCAGGCCGGGCTCCGGCGACTCCGCGGTGCGCTCGATGCAGAACTCGATGGCTGCGCGCAGGTTGTCCTGATCCTCCACCAGCAGGTCCCACGCCGGGCCGGTGTAGCGCACGAGCGGGCCGTGCTGTTCGGCCATCGCGATGCAGTGCGCGAGATGCCGCCGCCGGCAGTCGTCCTCCTCGCCGGCCTCGCGCAGCTTCATCCACGCGTACTCGCGGATCGTGACCAGCAGCCGGAACCGGCCGGTGCCCGGGTCGGCGGTCACCAGGGACTGGTCGACGAGGCGGAACAGCAGATCCGGGATGTCGGCGGGCTCGCTGCCACCGAATCCGCACACCTGCTCGGCCGCCGCCAGCGTCCAGCCGCCGCGGAACACGGCCAGCCGGCGCAGCAGGCGCCGCTCGCCCTCCGGCAGCAGGTCGTGACTCCAGTCGATGGTCGCGCGCAGCGTGCGGTGCCGCGCCTCGCTGCTGCGCGGCCCGGCGGTCAGCAGCGCGAACCGGTCCCGGAGCCGGTCCGCGATCTCAGCCGGGGGCAGCGCCTTGGCCCGGGCCGCGGCCAGCTCGATCGCCAGCGGCATGCCGTCGAGCCGGCGGCAGATGGACGCGACCGCCCGCGCGGCGTCGGCGTCCAGCTGCAGGCCGGGGCGCACGCTGCGGGCGCGGTCCAGGAACAGGCGGACGGCGGGGGAGGCGGCGATGGCGTCCGCGGCGGCGGTCTCGTCCGGCACGGCGAGCGGCCCCACGGCGATCTGGGTCTCGCCGGCGACGGCCAGGGCCTCCCGGCTGGTGGCCAGCACCCGGACGTCGGTGGTGGCCTGCAGCAGGTGGTCGACGACGACGGCGGCGGCGTCGACGACGTGCTCGCAGTTGTCCACCACGAGCAGCGCCCGCCGCTGTTTCAGGTGCTCGGCGACGGCCTCTGCGGCCGACGCGCCGGGGCCGGGGGTCTGCACGCCGAGCTGGGCGGCGAACGCCTCGGCCACGTCGGCGTCCGGGGCGAGGGCGGCGAGCCGGATGATGTGCACGGTGTCGGCGATCGCCGGCTCGACGAGCCGCGCGGTCTCCAGGGAGAGGGTGGTCTTGCCGACGCCGCCCGGGCCGGTGAGCGTGACCAGGCGGGCGGCGCGCAGCTCCTGGAGGGTCGTGCGGAGGTCCGCGTCGCGGCCGAGGAAGGACGACAGGCGAGCGGGCACGGCCACGGACGGGGCCGGGGCGGCCGGCGTCGTTGCAGGCATCGCCGGAGCCGCCGGGGTGGCCGGCGGAATCTCCTGGCGCAGGATGGCTTCGGTCAGCGCCCGCAGGTCCGGTGACGGGTCGATGCCGAGCTCCTCGGCGAGCCGGTGCCGCAGCCGCTGCTCGACGGCGAGCGCGTCCGCCTGCCGGCCGGCCCGGTACAGCGCCAGCATCAGCAGCCGGTGCAGCCGTTCGCGCAGCGGATGCTCCGCGACCATCGACTCCAGCTCGCCCACGACCGCGGCGTGCCGCCCGGTGCCCACCAGCAGCTCCAGCCGGTCCTCCAGCGCGGCGAGCCGCAGCTCCTCCAGGCGCAGCCGCTCGGCGCGGACCCAGTCCGTCTCGCCCACGTCGGCGAGGGCCGGCCCGCGCCACAGGCCAAGCGCCTCGTCGTACGCGGCGAGCGCGGTGTCCTGGTCGGCGGCCGTCCGGGCCCGGGCGACCGCCTTGTCGAAGCGGTGGGCGTCCACCGCCTCCGGCGGCAGGGTGAGCTGGTAGCCCGGGGCGCGGGTGGTGAGCACGGCCGCGTCGAGCCCGGCGGATGCCAGCACGCGGCGGAGCTTCGACACGCGGATCTGTAGCGCGTTCGCCGCGTCGGCGGGCAGCTCCTCGCCCCACAGGGCGTCGGTGAGGGCGTCCGCTGACATCACCCGACCCGGCGACCCGGCGAGCCGGGCGAGCAGCGCGCGCACCGACGGCGCCGGGGACACCGGTGAGCGGCCGGGTGCCTGGACCTCGACCGGTCCGAGCACCCGGATCAGCGGCTCTGACATGTCTCACCCATGGTGCCGACGATCATACGTGCGGCGGCGGGTCAGCCGGTTCGTACAGCCGTCCGGTCGTGACCGGCCGCGGCGGCGTGCCCGGCGATGAACTCGGCGTCGCGGCCGACCCAGCCGAGCACGGCCGAGCCGCGGGCCCGCTGCCACGGCAGCCCGACGAAGTACAGGCCGGGCCGGTCCGTCACGCCATCGCGGTGCACCGGCGCGCCGCGGTCGTCGAGGACCGGCACGTGCAGCCACGGGTAGCTCGGCCGGAACCCGGTGGCCCACACCACCGCGGCGACTGGGTGCCGGGTGCCGTCGGCGGACACCAGCGCGTCCCGTTCCGCGTCGACGACCCGTCTCGTACGGCGAACGGTGCGCAGCAGGCCCCGCACGTCCGTGCCGATGATGGGGTTCTGCGCCCGGATCCGCGCGCCGATCCCGCGCTCCCCGGACAGGCCCATCGTGCCCAGCCGGGAGAACCACCAGAAGATGTCGCGGCCGAGCAACCGCTGCGGCAACGCCGTGCCCAGCTCGTCGTACGCGATGGTGACGCGACGGCCGGCCGCGGCGAGCTCGGCGGCGATCTGCACGCTGGTGTTGCCGGCCCCGACGACCACGACGTCGCCGTCCGGGATCCCGGCGGGATTGCGGTAGTCGCTGCTGTGCAGCTGGACGACCGACGGGGCGAGCCGGGCGGCGACCGCCGGCACGCTCGGCGTGTGGAAGGCGCCGCCGGCCACCACGACCTGCCGCGCCGTCCACTCGCCGGTGCCCGTCTCCGCGACGAACCCGCCGTCCGCGGCCGGCCGGAGCGCGGTCACCGCGCAGCCGGTGTGCACCGGCAGCGCGAAGTGCTCGGCGTAGCCGGCCAGGTAGTCGGCGACCTCGTCCTTGCCGGGGTGGCCGTCCGGGTCGCCGGGGAACGCCAGGCCGGGCAGTGCGTCGAAGCGGCGCGGGGTGAACAGGGTCAGCGAGTCCCAGCGCCGCCGCCAGGCGTCGCCGACCCGCGGGTGGGCGTCGAGGATGGCGCAGTCGATCCCGGCCCGGCGCAGGTGGTGGCCCGTCGCCAGGCCGGCCTGGCCGCCGCCGACGACCAGCGTGTGCACGTCGGTGGTCATCGGGCGGCCTCGTAGCCGGCCTCGGCGATGGCGGCGCGGATCGCGCCGGCCTCGCCGCCGGTGACCCGGACGGTCCTGCCGGTGATGTCGACGTCGACGTGGCAGACGCCGGGCACGGCCGCGACCTCCTGGCGGATGGCGGTGGCGCAGTGGCCGCAGGTGATGCCGGGCACGGAGAACAACTGCTCGGTCATGGTGGCTCCTCTCGGGTGGCGCTCCATGGCGGGGCGCCGGACGTGCCATCACCGTGCGGGCCGCCGCTGTCCGGCGGCTGTCCGTCCGCGCCCCGGTCCTGTCCAGCGCGGCCAGCGCGCGGACAGCGCGCCCCGGCAACGTCTGCGGCATCGGCCCGCGCGGCGGGCCCGACGAGGGAGGACGACATGACGACACAGACGGCGGTCTCGTGCCGGCTCGACATCGGTGGCATGACCTGCGCCTCGTGCGTGGGCCGGGTGGAGAAGGCGCTGATCCGCCTCGACGGTGTCGAGGCGGCGGCGGTGAACCTGGCGACCGAGGTCGCGACCGTCACCTACGACCCGGCCCGCGTCGGCACGCAGGACCTGGCCGAGGCGGTCCGGGCGGCCGGGTACACCGCGGCGCCACCCGCGGCGCGGCAGCCGGCCCGTCAGCCGGCCCGTCAGCCGGCGCGGCGCACCGAGGAGCCGGTCGACGACCGGGACCGGGAGCTGGCCGGGCTGCGGCGGCGCTGGCAGGTCGCGCTGCCGGTGGGCCTGGCGATGATGGTGCTGATGTACGTGCCGCTGCCCATCGACACGATGGACTGGCTGATGCCGCTGCTGCTGGTCGTCGCGTCCGTCGTGCAGGTCTGGGCCGGCGGGCCGCTGTTCGCCGCGGCGTGGGCCGCCGCGAGGCACCGCGCGGTCACCATGAACACCCTGGTGGCGCTGGGCACCACGGTCGCGTACGGCTACAGCGCGTTCGTCACCCTGTGGCCGGCGACCGCGGAGCGGGCCGGCCTGCCGCTGCACGTGTACTTCGAGATCTCCGTGGTGGTGCTCGCGCTGGTGCTGATGGGCCGGTGGATGGAGGCGCGGGCGATGCGCCGGGCGGGCGCGGCGATCCGGGCGTTGATGGACCTGCAGCCGCCGACCGCCCGGGTGGTCCGCGGCGGGGCCGACACGGAGGTGCCGCTCGCCGAGGTCGTGGTCGGTGACCTCGTGCGGGTCCGCCCCGGCGAGAAGGTGCCGGTCGACGGCGTCGTGACCGAGGGCGCGTCCACGGTCGACGAGAGCGTGGTCACCGGGGAGAGCCTGCCGGTCGACAAGACCGCGGGGGACCGGGTGATCGGCGCCAGCATGAACGGCACCGGGTCGCTGCTGATGCGGGCGACCGCGGTCGGCGCGGACACCACCCTCGCGCAGATCGTCCAGCTGGTGGAGCGGGCGCAGGGCGCCAAGGCGCCGATGCAGCGGCTGGTCGACCGGGTGTCGGCCTGGTTCGTCCCCGCGGTCATCGCGACGGCGCTGCTCACGTTCGCCGGTTGGGCGGTGTTCGGCCCGGACGGCGAGGCGCTCACGCTGGGCCTGGGCACGGCGATCGCGGTGCTGATCATCGCCTGCCCGTGCGCGCTGGGCCTGGCGACCCCGACCGCCACCATGGTGGGCACCGGCAAGGCGGCCGAGCTGGGCATCCTGCTCTCCGGCGGGGAGGCGCTGGAGCAGGCCCGGCGGCTGACGACGGTGGTGCTGGACAAGACCGGCACGATCACCCGCGGCCGTCCGGCCGTCACCCGGATCCGCACCGTCGGCGCGCTCACGGCCGACGAGCTGCTCGCCCTCGCCGCGTCGGCCGAGACGGGGTCCGAACATCCGCTGGGCGAGGCCATCGTCGCGTACGCGCGGCAGCGGGGCGGCACCGTCCCCGCGGCACGGTCGTTCACCGCGTTGCCGGGCCACGGCGTCGAGGCACGCGTCGGGGACCGGGCCGTCCTGATCGGCAACGCCGCGCTGATGCACCGCGACGGGATCGCGGTCGCGGCGCTGACCGCCGAGGCGGACCGGATCGCCGCCGAGGGCGGCACCCCGATGTACGTGGCGGTCGACGGCGACCTGGCCGGGCTGATCGCCGTCGCCGACACGGTCAAGCCGGAGTCCCGGGAGGCGGTCGCCCAGCTCCGGGCGCACGGCCTCGACGTGTGGATGCTCACCGGGGACAACCCGCTGACCGCCGCGGCGGTCGCCCGCGAGGTCGGCATCGAGCACGTCATCGCGGACGTGCGGCCCGAGGACAAGGCCGCGCACATCGTCCGGCTGCAGGACCGGGGCTCCGTGGTGGCGATGGTCGGCGACGGTATCAACGACGCGCCGGCGCTGGCCCGGGCCGACCTGGGTATCGCGATCGGCACCGGCACCGACGTGGCGATCGCGGCGAGCGACATCACCCTGGTCGGCGGCGACCTGCGCGGCATCGTGTCGGCGATCACGCTGTCCCGGCGCACGGTCACCACGATCAAGCAGGGCCTGGTGTGGGCGTTCGCCTACAATGTGCTGCTCATCCCGATCGCCGCGGGTCTGCTGTACCCGGTCACCGGGACCCTGCTCGACCCGTCGCTGGCGGCCGCCGCGATGGCGATGAGCTCGGTCAGCGTCATCACGAACGCGGCCCGGCTGCGCGGCTTCGACGCCGCCCGCACCGGCCTGTGGACCAGGCTCGGCGACTACGCCTACCTGGCCGGGATCGCCGTGCTCGCGGTGAGCCTGGGCGCCGGGCTGACCGTGCTGAGCCGCACCGAGGCAGCCGGCCGTGGCATGAACGGCGTGCTCGCCTGGGCGCAGAGCACCGGCATGCCGATGCGGCCCGCGATGAGCGTCATGATGACCACCGACACCCCGCCGCGGCCGGTGGCCGAGGACGACGTCCGGGTGCTGGTGGACGTGCCGGCCGGCACGCTGCCGGGCAGGCCCACCACCGCGCGGATCCGGATCACCGACGCCGTGACCGGCCGGCCGGTCACCGACGTCGGGCGCAGCCACGAGGCGTGGATGCACTTCATCGTCACCCGCGACGACCTGGGCACGTTCCTGCACATCCACCCGGAGCCGACCGGGGCACCCGGCGAGTTCCGGACCGAGCTGACGTTCCCCACCGCGGGCCGCTACCTGATCCACACCGAGTTCCGCCGCCGCGGGGCGATGGCCGACCTGATCGACCGGCACGAGGTGGTGGTGGACGGCCCCCGGCCGGAGCCGGCCGGACCGGCCGGGGCGTCGCCGCGCACCCAGGTCGTCGGCGGGCTGCGGGTCACCCTGGACGGCGACGCGAAGCTGGGCGGGAACACGTTCACGTACAGGTTCGCCGACGCCGCGACCGACGCCCCGGTGACCGGGCTGCGCCCCTTCCTGGCCGCGGCCGGCCACGTGGTGGTGATGCCGCTGGACGGCTCCGGCTTCGCCCACGAGCACGCCGAGGCCACCGATGAACGGGGCAGCCGGTGTTCGCGCTGCCGTCGGCGCGGTTCGGCCCGGACCTGACGGTGCACGCGGACCTGCCCCGGCCGGGCCTCTACCGGATGTGGGGACAGTTCCGGGACGCCTCGGGCACGGTCCGGACGACCACGTTCACGGTCGAGGTCGAGCCTTAGGCACGGCAGAGGCGAGGCCCTCCGGGATCCCGGAGGGCCTCGCGCGGTCGCCGCGGGCTCAGTCCGCCGGCATCAGGATGGTGCTCAGCAGCCGGCGGGTGCGGCCTTCCGGCGGCAGCTCCGCCCGCCGGGCGGCCGCCTCGCGCTGCTCGGCGATCAGCTCGGTGAGCTCCTCGTCGGTCAGGTGCAGCGCCAGCTGCCGGTAACCGACCAGGTCGCGGCCCAGGTCGACGTCACCGCGGGCGAGGTAGCGGTCGAAGTCGGCGAGCAGTCCGGCGGTGAAGGCGGCGAACGCTGCGCGGTGCTGCTCGACGGTCAGCTGCGTGGCCGCCTCGGGGCCGACGATCATGGCCTCGCTGTGCAGCCGGTAGGTGCGCTCGGCGGCGCCGCGCACCCGGCGCTCCTCGACCACCTCCAGCACGCCGGCCTCGGCCAGGGTGGCCACCTGCCGGTAGAGGGTCGCGGTCGCCACGTCGGGGAGCAGCTCGCGCAGCCGCAGCGTGGTGAGGTCACGCCCGCCGAGAAAGGCCTGCACGATCCGCAGCCGGACCGGATGCAGCAGCAGCTCCGCCGTCGTCATCGTCATCACGCCTCCCCGACCGTTCTCAAACTTGACATCGTTCGCATCGCTGAGAATAGTACTGGGCATGAGCGTCGTGTCCATGACCGAAGCCGCACTCACCATCGAGCTCACCGCCGCCGAGAAGGTCGCCGGACTCCGCGGCGACGTGACCATCCCGCTGACCGCGATCACCGCCGTCGAGGTCGTGCCGGACGCCCTCGCCGCCGGGCGCGGGCTGCGCGCCCCGGGCCTGGCGGTGCCCGGCCTGCGGAAGATCGGCACGTGGCGCACGTGGGACGGCGCCGAGTTCGTCGTCGCCGGCCGTGGCCAGGCCGGGGTGCGGCTCACGCTGACCGGCCACCGGCTCGCCTCGGTGCTGCTCGGCGACGACGACGCCGAGTCCCTGGCCGAGCGGATTCGGGCCGCCCGATGACCACCCCCGTGCGCGAGGTCGAGCTGCGCCTCCCCGGTGCGGACCGGGACCTCGCGGGCGCGCTGATCCTGCCCGGCGGTGCCGGGCCGTTCCCCGCGGCGGTGCTGGTCAGCGGATCAGGGCCGGTCGACCGCGACTCGAACGCCCCGAGGCTGGCGATCGACTCCACCCGGCAGCTGGCGCACGCCCTGGCCCGGGCCGGCATCGCGACGCTGCGCTACGACAAGCGCGGCGTGGGCGGGAGCCGGCTGCTGCGCGACGGCACCGTCGAGGGCAAGGACGGCTGGATGCGGGCCGGGCTGTTCGACAACGCCGACGACCTGGTCGCCGCGTCCACCGCACTCGCGGAGCGCCCCGACACCGACGCCGGCCGGCTGTTCCTCGTCGGGCACAGCGAGGGCGCGACCCTGGTGACCATCGCCGCCGCCCGGATGTCAGACGCGCCGGCCGGACCGCGCCCGGCCGCGGTGGTGCTGCTGGCCGGCGCCGCCCGGCCCGGCGACGCCGTGCTGCGCTGGCAGGCGGGCATGCTCGCCCCCACGCTGCCGGCGCCGGTCCGGGGCCTGCTCAAACTGCTGCGCACCGACCTGGTCCGCCAGGTCAGCCGCAACCACGACAAGATCCGCGCCACCGGCACCGACATCGCGCGCATCGGCGGCGCGAAGATCAACGCGAAGTGGTTCCGCGAGTACCTCGACCACGACCCGCGCGACGACCTGGCCCGGCTGCGGATGCCCGTCCTCGCCGTCACCGGCACCAAGGACCTGCAGGTCGACCCCGCGGACCTGGCCGCGATCGCCGAGCTCGTGCCCGGCCCGGTGCAGACCTGGGCCGCACCGGACGTCACCCACCTGCTGCGCACCCAGCCCGGCGCGCCGTCGCTGCGCGCCTACAAGGAAGAGGTCCGCCGTCCGGTCGACCCCGCCGTCCTCGACCGCGTCACCGGCTGGCTGGCCGACCAGGGCGTGGCCGCGGACACTCATTGACCGCCGGGGCGGGGAGACAGGTGGGCGCGCTCACCCTGGGGGCCGAACATCGTGAGCAGCTCCGCGGGGTGGGGGCCGGCGCTGCCGATCCAGTGCGGGGTGCGGGTGTCGAACTCGGCGGCCTCGCCCGGGCCGAGCCGCAGGTCCTGCGTGCCGAGCACGAGCCGGACGTGGCCGTTGAGGACGTAGAACCACTCGTGCCCGTCGTGGGTCTGGAGCTTCACGGTGCGGGAGCGGCTCGCCGGTGGATAGATCACCTTGTACGTCTGGACGCCACCGGGGCGGTTGGTCAGGGGGATCACCGTCATGCCCGAGCGGCGGACGGGGCGCAGGTGGATGCGGGGGTCACCGGTGGGCGGCGCGGCGACCAGGTCGTCGAGCGGGACACCGTGGGCGCGGGCGAGGGGCAGCAGTTGCTCGAGGGTGGGGCGGAGCTTGCCGGTCTCCAGCCGGGACAGGGTGCTCGCGGTCAGGCCGGTCTCGGCGGCCAGGCCGGCGAGGGTGGCGTTGCGGGAGCGGCGCAGCGCGCGCAGGCGCGGCCCGACCCCGGCGAGCACGTCGTCCTCGGCACCACCCATGCCACCAGCATGCGGATCCGCAACAAGACTTGCAACCAGGCAACGGGCGCCGCGACGCTGGACGGCATGAGCGAGGCCGAACACTTCTGGGACGAGCACTACCGCACGCACAGCGCGCCCGGGCAGCGGGCCAACCCGCTGCTCGTCGAGACCGCCGGGGAGCGCACCCCCGGCACCGCGCTGGACCTCGGCTGCGGGGCCGGCGGTGACACGTTCTGGCTCGCGCGGCACGGCTGGCGGGTCACCGCCGTCGACGTCTCCGGCACCGCCGTCGAGCGGATCCGGGCCCGCGCCGGCGACCTCGACGTGACCGCCGAGCGGCACGACCTGGCGACCAGCTTCCCGGGCGGGACGTTCGACCTGATCTCCGCGCAGTACCTGCAGACCCCGCTCCCGCTGGACCGCGCCCGGGTGCTGCGGACCGCGGCGGCGGCGCTGCGCCCCGGCGGGCTGCTGCTGGTCGTCGACCACGGCTCGATCGCGCCCTGGTCGTGGAAACAGGACCCGGCCACGCGGTTCCCCACACCGGACGAGGTCGCCGCCGACCTGGCGCTCGACCCGGCACGATGGGTCAAGCGCCGGGCCGACATGCCGCAGCGCGTGGCGACCGGCCCCGGCGGGCAGACCGCCACCGTCACCGACAACGTCCTGCTGATCGAACGGACCGGGTAGCTACAAGACGCGCCGGTACATCGCGAAGTCGCCTTCGGGCGTCACTCGAGGTTGTCCCGCGACATCGGCGGGCCGATCCGCAGGTCGCGGAACGTCGCCTCGAGGCCGGCGCCCTCCGGCGAGCAGCACATGACGCCGACGTCCACCGTCTCGGGCAGGTCGAGGTGGCCGAGGCGCAGCAGCTGCCACGGCCCGTCGCCGGCGCGGCAGTGGACGGTCAGCGCGCTGCCGAAGCGGCTCACCCGCACGGCGGTCTCGGCCGCGGTGCCGGCGACCGGCGCCATCGACACGTCGGAGCACCCGCGGGTGAACACGGTGCCGACGTGCAGGGCGCCCGACGTGAGCTCCACACCGGTCTTCAACCAGGTGCGCTCGTCGGCGCGGACCATCATGCCGGCCTGGTCGAAGCGGGTCGTGTGCCGCGCGGACACCCGCACCTCGGCGGTGAAGTCGCCGGACACCGGCCGGTGGAAGAAGTGCCCGTTGTCGGTGGTCCAGCCGTAGAACGTCTCCCGCCAGAAGTCGGTGCGGGGGCCGGTGACGGCGCGCAGGACACCGTCCTCGACCGACCAGCTCGGCGGCTCGTGCAGCCAGGTCATGGTGTCCAGCACAGTGACGATCTTAACCGTCCTCCTGCCGCGGGCGGGGCCCGTGAGCCGACGGCGAGGAGTCATCCCTTGAGGTGGTCGCCGGGGCGCCGGGAACGGGGACGATTCAGGGCATGGGGAAGATCCTGTTCGTGATGACCGGGGCGAGCTACTGGACGCTCAGGGACGGCACCAGGCACCCGACCGGCTACTGGGCCGAGGAGTTCACGGCGCCGTACGCCGCGCTCACCGGCGCCGGGCACGAGATCGTCGTGGCGACGCCCGGCGGGGTCGTGCCGCACGTGGACGTGATGAGCCTGCGGCCGGCGATGGCCGGCGGCGAGCAGGTCGCCCTGGAGCAGGAGGGCGTGATCCGCGGCGCAGGGGAGCTGCGGCGGCCGGTCGCGCTCGCCACCGCCCGCCTCGAGGACTACGACGCGGTGTACTACCCCGGCGGGCACGGGCCGATGGAGGACCTGTGGCAGGACGCCGACTCGGGACGGCTGCTGACCGCCGCCCTCGCCGCCGGCATGCCCCTCGCCGTGGTCTGCCACGCGCCGGTCGCCCTGCTCGCCACCCGGCGCGACGGGGTGTCGCCGTTCGCCGGGTACCGCGTCACGGCGTACACCAACGACGAGGAGGAAGCCGTCGGGCTGGCGAGCCGGGCGAGGTGGCTGGCCGAGGACGAGCTCGTCGCCATGGGCGTCGAGTTCAGCCGGGGCGAGGTCTGGAAGCCGTACACGGTCGTCGACCGCAACCTGTACACCGGCCAGAACCCCGCCTCGGCGGGACCGCTCGCGCGGCAGCTGCTCAGCGGCCTTTCCTGAGCGGGACGGACGCCGGCGGCGCCGCGGCGGCCGCTCAGCGGGCCGTCCTGAACCGGACGAACGCCGACAGCGCCGCCGCCGCGAGGGTCGCCGCCGCCACGCCGCTGGTGAGGCCGATCGCCGGGGCGGCGACCAGCGCCGGCAGCAGCCGCACCGCGACCGCCCCGCCGAGCGCCCGGGTCGAGGCGCTCCACGCGAGGACCGTCGTCACCGTGCCCGGGGCGGCGTCGCGGGCGATGCGGGCGTCCATGCCGCCCTCGAACGCCGTCATCGACAGCCCCGACAGGAACTGCGCGAAGAACAGCCCGAGCAGGTGCGCCGGGGCGAGCAGCCAGCCGGCGAGCATGCCGACGCCCCACAGCGGCCAGGTGACCTGGATCGGCAGCCGGAGCCGGTCGACGAGCGAGACCGCCGACGACGACAACAGGCAGCCGGCGCTGAACGCGATCGCCGCGCCCGCCACCGCCGTGTGACCGTGCAGCTCGCTGGCGAGGGCCACGGACAGCAGGGTGGGCCCGGCCGCGAGGAGTGTGACGAACCCGCCACCGGTGAGGACCGGCCACGGCAGCCGGGGGCGGCGCCGCCGGACCCGGGTCCTGGCCGGGCCAGGTCCGGCGTCGGCGCCGGCGTCGACGCCCGCCGAGTCGCGGACGCGCGCTCTGCGTGCGGTGAGGATCGTGGGGACGAGGCTCAGCCCGTACACGAGAAACACCGCCAGCTGGAAATGCCCCCGCAGCGGCAGCAGCGCCGCGACGCCGGCCCCCGCGGCCTCGACGGCGGCGATCGACAGCGCGTAGCGGGTCATCGCCTGCGGCCGGGCGTCGACGGCGGCGACCTCGGCCCGCATCGCGGCGAACCCGGCGTAGGCGGCGATGTGCATGACGACGATGCCCGCCGCGACGAGCTTGCCGTCCCAGCCGGCGAGCAGCGCGGCGAGCGTCGCCACCCGCAGCACGCCCTCGGTCCCGCCGGCGAGCAGCAGCAGCGTGCGCCCGTGCAGGTGCCGGGCGAGCCGGCCGGTGACGGGCGCGGACAGCACGACGCCGATGAGCATGGCGGCGTTGAACAGCCCGGCGAGGGCGAGCCCGCCGCGGTCCACGGCGACGAGGTTGAAGACGGTCCAGCCCAGCGACAGGCCGAACGAGTCGACGAGCCCGGACACCATCAGCTCGCGCAGCCGCCCGGCGCGCCGGCGCCCGCCGGGGGTCACACTGCGATGGCGGGACGGGCGCGTGGGCCGGTGCGTCCGCGGGGGCGCAACGGCCGTGGCCATCAGCTGCCGCCCACCCGGGCACCGGGCAGGTGCACCGGCACCCGGGACGGGGCGACGCCGCCGACGAAGACGGGCTCCGGCGGTGGGAAGCCGTTGAAGTTGGAGGCGTAGCTCAGCGTGTACGCCCCGGCGGAGCCGATGTAGAGCTGGTCGCCGACGTCGATCGTGGACGGCAGGTTGACACCGTAGAACATCGTGTCGGAGCTGTCGCAGGACGGGCCGGTGACGGTGAACGGCAGGTGCGGCACGAGCGCGTGGTCGGTGCGCGACGTCCACAGCGGGAACCGCCACTGCTGCACCGTCTGCTGCGTCTCCATCATGCCGTGGTAGGCGCCGATGTCGAGGTACAGCCAGTTCTCCCCGGCCCGGACCTCGCGGCCCAGCACCGAGGACACCATGACGGAGCTCTCCGCGACCAGGTGCCGGCCGGGCTCCGCGGCGAGGACCGGCGGCCGGTACGGCAGCAGCTCGTCGAGGGCCGGCACGATCGCGTCGGCGATCTGGGTCAGCGACGGCACCCGCTCGACGTAGCGGGCCGGGAAGCCGCCGCCGAGGTCGAGCATCTCCAGGTGGACGCCGTCGGTGGCGAGGGCCGCCATCAGCCGGCCGGCGGCCGCGATCGCCTGCCGCCACGCGCTGGTGGTCGCGCACTGCGAGCCGACGTGGAACGTGACGCCGTACGGCCGCAGGCCCAGCTCCCGCGCGAGCAGCAGCAGCGCCCGGGCCTCGTGCGCCTCCGCGCCGAACTTCCGCGACAGCGGGAAGCTGCTGGTTGAGTCGTCGACGCGCAGCCGGATGTAGACGGCGGCGCCGGGCGCGAGCTGGGCGAGCTTGTGCAGCTCCCCCTCGGAGTCGAAGCTGAAGCGCCACAGGCCGGCCTTGCGGGCCTCGACGATCGCGGCGGGCGGCTTGATCGGGTTGCTGTACAGGACCTCGGCGGGGTCGACGCCGATCTCCTGCAGCATCCGCAGCTCACCGATGGAGGCGACCTCGAAGCCGGCGCCGAGCGAGGCGAGCGTGCCGAGGATGTCGGTGCTGGGGTTGCACTTCATCGCGTAGAACGTGGACACGCCCGGGATCGCGGCGGCGAACGCGGTGTACCGGTCCGCGACGGTGTCCAGGTCGACCGCCAGGAACGGCGTGGGCACGTCGAGATCCGCCAGGGCCCGCGGCCCGAGGGCGGCCGGCCAGTGGCCGGGCAGGTCCAGACGCGCCTGGTCGGTGATGGCAGCCGTCATCAATGAGCTCCTTCTCGTGATGCCTGGTGATCGCACGTCGGGGCGCGGCGGCTCGCGCCTCGCCCCACGGTGAGATCGGCATGCGCCGGCGGTTCCTGGACATGAGTGGCGTTGCTGGACGGGGGCGAACCCCACGCGGCCGCACCGGTGCGGCAACCGGGACCTCAGGCGGCGAGGGCGGCCGGGTCGCGCAGCAGGGCGCCGGCCTCGTCCGCCGGGAGCGGGCGGGAGAAGTAGTAGCCCTGGGCGAGGTCGCAGCCCATCCGGCGCAGCGCGAGGAACTGCGCGTACTGCTCGATGCCCTCGGCGACCGTCGCCATCCCCAGGCTCTGCCCGAGCTGCACGATCGTGCGGGCGAGGGCCGCGTCGGGGGTGGCGCCGCCGATGCGCTCGACGAAGGAGCGGTCGATCTTCAGCGTGTCGACGGGGAAGCGGCGCAGGTATGCCAGGGACGAGTAGCCGGTGCCGAAGTCGTCGATGGCGAGCCTGACACCGATCGCCTTGAGGCTGAGCAGGACCGCGAGGTTCTCCTCGGTGTCGGTCATCAGGACGCTCTCGGTCATCTCCAGGCACAGCCGCTCCGGCGGCAGCCCCGTGTCGGCGAGGACGCCGGCGACGATCGCGGGCAGGTCGGTCTGGTCGAACTGGCGGCCGGAGACGTTGACGGCCATCGTCAACACCCGGTCCGGGTCGCCGGCGCCCCACTCGACGCCCTGGCGGCACGCCTCTGCCAGGACCCACTGGCCGAGGGGGCGGATGAGGCCGGTCGACTCGGCGAGCGGGATGAAGTCGGCGGGGGAGATCATGCCCCGGACGGGGTGGTTCCAGCGCACGAGCGCCTCGAAGCCGGTGACGGTGCCGGAGCGCAGCTCGATCGTCGGCTGGTAGTACAGGACGAGCTCGCCGGTGCCTTCAGCGCCTCCAGCGCCTCCCGTGCCTCCCGTGCCCTCCAAGGCGCGGCGCAGGTCGGCGGCGAGCTGCAGCCGGTCGACGAGCCCGGAGTGCATCGCAGGGTCGTAGCGGGCGAAGGTGCCCTCGCCGGCGGCCTTCGCGCGGTACATGGCGAGGTCGGCGTTGCGCATGAGCTGGTCGGCGTCGGCGGCGTCGGGGCCGGTGAGGGCGATGCCGATCGAGCCCCGCACGTGGATTTCCGTATTGTCGATATCGAATTGCAGGTCGAGGGCGTCGATGATGCGGGTGGCGAGGTCGTCGGCGTCATCCGCATTGTCCACCACGTCGATGAGGACCGCGAACTCGTCGCCGCCGAAGCGGGCGACGGTGTCGCCGGGCCGGACCGCGGCGGCGAGCCGGTCGGCGACCTGCACGAGCAGCTGGTCGCCGGCGGCGTGGCCGAGGCTGTCGTTGACCTCCTTGAACCCGTCGAGGTCCAGGAAGAGCACGGCGATGTCGGCGTCGCCGCGGCGGCGCAGCGCGAGCTCGACCCGGTCCTTGAACAGGGCCCGGTTCGCGAGCTTCGTGAGGCCGTCGTGGAACGCCTCGTGGACGAGCTGGTCCTCGAGCTCCTTGCGTTCGGAGATGTCGCGGGAGTTGAGCACGAGACCCTGCACGTTGGCGTCGGCGAGCAGGTTGGTGATGGTGACCTCGGCGAGGCGGAAGTGCCCGTCGGCGTGCCGCATCGGGATCTCCACGACCCGGCTGGCGTACGGGGTGTCGGCGACCGCGCCGAACGCCTCCTCGAGGCGGGCGCGGGCCTCGTCGGGCAGGAAACCGGTGAGCCGCTGCCCGGCGACGTGCTCGCGGTCGTAGCCGAAGACACGGGTGATCGACTCGGACTGGTAGGTGATGGTGCCGTCGACGGCGACGACGGTGACGACGTCGGAGCTGTGCTGCACGAGCGCCTGGAAGCGCTGCTCGCTGGCGCGCAGCTCGGCGGTGCGGGCCTCGACCCGGTCCTCCAGGTCGCGGGTCAGGTTGCGGTTCTCCAGCAGGGTGAGCAGCTGGCGGCCGACGATGAGCAGGATGATCGCGGACCGTGACCAGGACACGACCGGGTCGTGCGCGCCGTGCCTGAGCACCTCGAACGTGCTGGTGCACAGGGCGCCGAGGACCGCGATGTAGGGCAGCATGACGCCGAGCGGGCGGGTCAGCGCGTCGGAGTCACCGGCCGCGTGCTCGAGGTCCGGTTTGCGGGACGCGACGAGGATCAGCACGAACCCGACGAACCAGCCGAGGTCGAGCACGGCGCCGGAGCCGTAGTTGTCGATGAGCGTCAGGTACGCGTAGCCGCTGTCGGACACCGTGAACGCGGCCAGCCCGGTCCCGACCAGCGGCAGCGACATGGGCCGGTGCCCGCCGGCACGCAGCCGGGCGAGCATGAACAGCACCACGGTGAGCACGACGACGTCGCCGCCCGGGTACCAGAGGGTGACCAGCAGCGCGAGGAAGCTGTCGGCGCCCTGCCGGGCGAGCGGGCCCAGGATCAGGATCCAGGTGATGAGCAGCAGCGACGCGGCGATCATGAGCCCGTCGAGGATGCTGCGGGCCTGCTGGGCGACGCTCTGCCGGCTCATCGGCAGCACGAGCAGCCCGGCCGCGGTGAACGGCATCATCCAGAAGTAGCCGGCGTCCGCGAGGGACGGGAACGGCACCTCGGTGCCCTGGATCGTCTCGTACCAGATGCAGAACATCTGCCCGACGCCCCAGGAGAACGCGCCGAGCCCGGTCAGCGCCCACGACCAGCGCACCCGGCGCGCGACTGGGCGCTGGGCCTTGCCCAGCGCCTTCGTCAGGCACCCCCACGCGGCGGCGAGCGCGGCGGCGAAGAGCGCGACGTTGGACGTGTTCTGGGCGACGATGGGCCCGCCGGCGCCGGTGACGAGCGCGACGAACAGCAGGGCGGTGACGGCGGCGGCGGTCCCGCACAGGATCGCGTACCCACGCGTCGGGACGACGTGCCGCAGCCTGCCCAGCAATGTCGCCTCCCGTCGCGGTTCCAGTCCAGCGCCGGAAAGATCGGGTGACGGGCAGGAGAGCTGAGGCGTCGCGGGGCCCGGCAACCGCACCGCACCCGGAATTACGGAATTGCTGGTTACGCGAAATCGAGGGGGTCGGCGAAGAGCGGCTCGAACGCGAGCTCGGCGGCGCCGAGCAGGGCGGCGTCCTCGCCGAGCACCGGGGTCCGCAGCCGGACGTGCTCGCGGCAGGCGGGCAGCGCGTTGCGGTTGAGGCGGCTGCGCACCTGTGCGGCGGATGCGAGGTACACCTCCCGCAGCGTGCCTCCGAAGATCACCATCTCCGGGTTGAAGATGTTGACGAGGTTCGCCACGCCGAAGCCGAGCCAGTCGCCGACCTGCCGGACCGCCGCCTGCGCCGAGGCGTCGCCCCGCCCGGCCGCGTCGACGACGGCGAGGATGCCGTCGCGCCCGGACGACGGGTTGCGGCCGGCGGCGGCGAGCAGCGCGTGCTCGCCGATCTCGGTCTCCCAGCAGCCGTGGGAGCCGCAGCTGCACGGCTTGCCGGCCGGGTTGACGACCATGTGCCCGACCTCGCCGCCGTAGCCGCCGTGGCCGGTGACGGGGCGCCCGGCGGCGATGATGCCGCCGCCGACGCCGGCGTCGCCGTAGAGGTAGACGACGTTGTCGCAGCCGACGGCGGCGCCGCGGGCGTGCTCGGCGAGCGCGGCGAGGTCGGCGTTGTTGCGCACCTGCACCAGCGCCCGGGTCGGCGCCGGCTCGGGACCGTCCGGCTCGCCGAGGTCCTCGTCGGTGTCGTCGGCGGCGTCGGTCCCGCCGGGTCGCCCGGGCCGCGCGGATTGCGCGGACCGGGTCAGCGCGCCGGACGGGTCGACCAGGTCGTGGGCCTGCGGCGTGCGCTGCGCGGGCACGATGCCCGCCGGGGCGGTGCGCACGCCGGTGGCGGGGAACAGGTCGACGCCGGTGCTGATGATGACGTCGGCGAGGGCCTCGCCGAGCGGCTGGTCGACCCAGCCGAGCTCGGGGCCGAGCCGGACGAACCCGTCCTCGCGGCGCACCATGGCGGAGACCGCCGCGGCGCTGCCGACGAGCCTCGCCCCCGGCGGGGCGGCCTTCTGCATCTGCCGGACGAAGTCGGCGATCGGCGCGACGACCTGGGCGGCGCTGCGGTCGCCGCGTTGCCGGACGGCGGCGTGCCGGTCGAGCACGACCCCGCCGAGCCCGACGCGGGCGGCGACGATCCGGTCGACCTCGACGGCGAACGCGAACACGTACACGTGCTCCGACTCGGGCCGCACGACCAGGGAGGGCCGGCCGGCGCGGCCGCGCTGCTCGCGGGGGACGCCCTCGCTGACGAGCCCGGCCGCCGCGAGGTCGGCGGTGAGCGCGCCGATCGTGCTGCGGTTGAGTCCCAGGCTCGTGGTCAGGTCGGCGCGGGACATGGCGCCGTGGAGGTGCACGGATCGCAGGAGAGCACCGAGGTTGCTCCTGCGGATCTCCTCCTGGCTGGGGCCGACGCGCATGCTCGACTTTCTCGTTGATGGCTGCCGCTAACCGTACGGCCGTCCCGCTGGCCGGACCAGAGCCGTTCTGGCAGCTGTTCCGACCGGCGGGACGGCGCGGCTATCTCAGCCCGGCTGATGCGGCCCGGCGGCGGGACAGGGCGTCGATGCCGGCGGCGGCGAGCAGCACGACACCGGTGACGATGAACTTCTGCCCGGCGCTGTACTGCATGAGGCCCATGCCGTTCTCGATGACGGCGACGACCGCGCCGCCGAGGACGGCGTCCAGGACCCGGCCCTTTCCGCCGAAGAGGCTGGTGCCGCCGATGACGGCGGCGCCGACGGCGTAGAGCAGCACGTTGCTGCCGCCGGTGTTGGGGTCGACGGACGCCTGCCGGGACGCGGCGATGATGCCGCCGACGGCGGCCATGCCGGAGCAGATGACGAAGACGGAGATGCGGATCGCGTCGACGTTGATGCCGGCCCGGCGGGCCGCCTCCTTGTTGCCGCCGACCGCGTACAGGTGCCGGCCGTAGGCGGTGCGGCTGAGCACGAACGTCCAGATCACCAGCAGGATGCCGATGAGCAGGACGACCATCGGCACGCCCTTCTGCGAGAACAGGATGTTGCGGCCGCGTTCGAGGTTGAGCACGTAGACGCCGACGCCCATGAGCGCGGCGATCGAGCCGACGCGCAGCGCGATCACCGACATCGGCTCGACGGCGAGCCCGCGGCGGGCGCGGCTGGTGCGCTTCCACAGCTGCAGCGCGGTCAGGGCGACGATCGTCACGCCGTACAGGATCCAGCCCTGCAACGGGGTGAACCGGCCGTCAAAGTTGATCATCTTGATGGTCGGGTCGTCGACCGAGATGATCGTGCCGCCCTTGATGAGCAGCAGCACCGCGCCCTGGAAGGCGAGGAACGCGGCCAGGGTCACCACGAACGACGGGATGCCGATCTTCGACACCAGCAGGCCGATGACGAGGCCGATGGCGACCCCGGTCACGACGGCGCCGAGGATCGCCACGTACCAGGGGAACCCGTGCGTGGTGAGCAGGGTCGCCAGGACCGCGGCGCAGACGCCGCTGGCGTACCCCGCGGACAGGTCGATCTCGCCGAGCAGCAGCACGAACACCAGGCCCATGGCGATGACCGTGACGGCGGCACCCTGGGAGAGCAGGTTGGCGAAGTTCGCGGCGCTGAAGAACACGGGCCGGGCGACCGAGAAGATGATCGTGAGCGCGATCAGGCCGAGGATGGCCGGCAGCGCGCCCATGTCGCCGCCGCGGACCTTCGCCAGGTACGTGCGCACGTAGAGGCCGAGGGTCGCCGGCTGGCCGTCGGTCGACTTCTCCTCCGGCGGCACGGTGGACACGGTCATGCCGTCGCTCCGTTCTTGCGCAGGCCGAGGTCGCCGCTGCGACCGGCGGTGATGAGCTCCACGACCTGGGAGTGGGTCACGTCGGTCGCGCTCACCTGGGCACACATCTGGCCGAGGTACAGGGCGGCGATGCGGTCGGCGACCGCGAACACGTCGTTCATGTTGTGCGAGATGAGCACGACGGCGAGGCCGTTGTCGGCGAGGCGCCGCACCAGCTCGAGGACCTGGGCGGTCTGCGCGACGCCGAGCGCGGCGGTCGGCTCGTCGAGCACGACGAGGCGGTTGTTCCACAGCACGGCCTTGGCGATCGCGACCGTCTGCCGCTGGCCGCCGGACAGGCTCGACACGTGCTGGCGGACCGACTTGACGGTGCGCACCGACAGCCCCGCGAGGGTCTCCGCGGCGCGCTGCTCCATCGTGATGTCGTCCAGGACGATGCCGCTCTTGATCTCGCGGCCGAGGAACATGTTCTGGACGATGTCGAGGTTGTCGCAGAGCGCGAGGTCCTGGTAGACGATCTCGACCCCGAGCGCGGCGGCGTCGCGCGGCCCGTGGACGCTGACCGGCTTGCCGTCGAACAGGTACTCGCCCGAGTCGATCGAGTAGATCCCGCCGAGGCACTTGACCAGGGTGGACTTTCCGGCGCCGTTGTCGCCGACGAGGGCGGTGACCTGGCCCGCGTACGCGGAGAAGTCCACGTCACGCAGGACCTGGACCGGTCCGAAGCTCTTGTTGAGCCCACGGACCTCCAGCAGAGGTGTGTCGGTCACGATGCTCCTTCTTGCATGTCCGACGACGGGTGGTGACGGCAGCGCGCAGGCCCGGTGTCCGCGCGGGGGGAACGCGGACACCGGGCCGGTCGGCTGGTGTTACTTGATGCCCGCCGTGGCGCACTTGGCGGCGAAGTCGCCGGTGCACAGCTCGGCGACCGTGACATAGCCGTCGTCGACGACGTCCTTCACGTTGTCCTTCGTGATCGACTTCGGGGTCAGCAGGACGGCGTCGACCTCACGCTTGCCCTCGGGGTCGGTCACCTTCTGCGAGGTGGCGCCCTTCTCACCCTTGGCCAGGCCGATGGCGAGCTTGGCGGCGGCGTCGGCCTCCTGCTTGACGGCCTTGTAGACGGTCATGCACTGGTCACCGTTGAGGATGTTCTGCAGGCCCTGGACGGTCGCGTCCTGGCCGGTCACCGGGACCTTGCCGTTGAGCTTCTGCTTCTTGAGGATGTTGATCGCGGCGTTGCCGAGGCCGTCGTTGGCGGCCAGGACGCCCGCGATGTTCGGCGTCGAGGTCAGCATCTGCTCGAAGACCGTGCCGGCGGTGGTGTTGTCCCACTCCGCGACCCACTGGTCCGGGCCCTTCACGTACTCGGCGCTGTCGTACTTGGCCTTGAGCACGCCGTCGTAGCCCTGCTTGAACAGGGTCGCGTTGTTGTCGGTCTGGGAGCCGTTGAGCTCGGCGATGACCGGCTTGGTGGCCTTCGCGTCGGTGAGGCACTTGACGAGGCCCTCACCCTGCAGCTTGCCGACCGCGACGTTGTCGAAGCTGACGTAGTACGCCGCCGAGCCGCCCAGCGTGAGCCGGTCGTAGTCGATGGTGGCGACGCCGGCGGCCTTGGCCTTGTCCAGCACGGCCTTGCCGGTGCCGGAGTCCAGGTTGACGATCATGAGGACGTTGACGCCGCCCGTGATCATCTGCTCGGCGATGGTCTGGAACGCGGCCTTGTCGTTCTGCGCGTTCTGGATGTCGTAGTCGACGCCGGCGGTCTTGAACGCCGCCTCGAGGTATTTGCGGTCCGCGGTCTCCCAGCGGGCCGAGGACTTGCTGTCAGGCAGGATCACGCCGATCTTCGGCTTCTTGGCGTTGCCGCCGCTGCCGGGATCGGCGGCCTTGTCGTCGCCGCAGGCGGTGAGACCGCCGGTGGCGAGGACGCCGACCGCCAACAGGGAGAGGATCCCTCTGCGCATTGCACGGGTCCTTTCGGATATGCGCCTCAGGGCGCTGGGGGGGTTTCGGGGGCGGGGGGCACCGTCGGGGTGTCTTCGGGACGACGGTGATTGTTGTGTCCGGCAACGTATTCCTCCGCGACCGGTGGGCACAAGTCCACCGCGATTTCGAAAATGTTGTTGGCGGTAACAATTGCGCAACGCCGACGCAACCGCTCCCGCCGGCATGATCATCGCCGGATTCGGTTGCCAACTGGTTGCGTAGAACGTGAAACCTGAGCGTTGTTTCCGCTTCGCTCCATTCGCCGTGGCTATCCTCGAGATCATGATCACTCCGCCGTTCGCGCCGGAGATCCTTGCCGAGTTCCCGGAGCTGACCGCGCTCGGCCGGACCGCGACCCGACTGCACCCGCGCCGTGCCACCTCCGGCGTGCCCGGTGCCGGTTCCGGTGCCGGTTCTGGTGCCGGTTCTGGTGCCGGTTTTTGGGGGCCGGGCGCCGCTTCCCGCGCGGCAGGTGCCCCCTTCGGCGTGGCCGACGCCGGCGCGCCGCACGCCGCCCGGGTGCCCGATGCCGCCGTCCACCCGCCCAGGGCGGGGGACAGCCACGTCGGCGGCCCCCTGGCGTGGCCGGCCGACGAGCCGTGGCCGCTGTGCACGCACGAGCTGCGCGACGGCCGCCCGCACGCCAGGCCGAACCCGCTGGTCCCGCTCGCCCAGCTGTGGGCGTCGGACGTCCCCGACCTGCCCCGCACCGACCCGCACGGCGACACCTTCGACGTCCTGCAGGTCCTGTGGTGCCCGGTCGAGCACCTGCGCGACACCGCCGGCCCCGCAGTGCAGATCCGCCGCCGGCGCGCCGCCGACCTGCCCACCGACCTGCTGACCGACCCGCCACAGGGCGACGTCCAGCACGCCGGCTGGCTGCCGACGCCGTGCCTGCTGCACCCGGAGCAGGTCACCGACTACCCGTGCGCCGACGCGCTGCCGCCGGCCGTCCGCGACCGCATGCCGCCGGGTGTCGCGGCCGGGTTCGTCGCGCCCG
Source organism: Dactylosporangium sp. NPDC006015 (assembly GCF_040614215.1). Taxonomy (NCBI): domain Bacteria; kingdom Bacillati; phylum Actinomycetota; class Actinomycetes; order Micromonosporales; family Micromonosporaceae; genus Dactylosporangium; species Dactylosporangium sp. NPDC006015. The sequence continues at coordinate 425,217 of NZ_JBEXUD010000004.1, read as the reverse complement.
GCTGGAAGGTCGGCGGCTACCCGCGCCGCCCCGGCGGGTTCCCGTGCCCGCACTGCGGCACGCCCAGCGACCTGCTCCTGGTCATCTCCGATCACGAGTACGACGACGAGTCGTTCCACTGGATCCCCCTCGAGGAGCAGGACCTGGACTGGTCCGCCCCCGACGGCGACGCGCACCAGCGCCCGACGGGCCTGCGTCTCACCACCGACGTGCACCTGTTCACCTGCCCCGGCTGCGGCGCCACCCACGTGAGCTGACCGGTTCAGTACCGCGACAGCTGGCCGGTCGGCGACAGCACGATCCGCGGGTTCGCCGCCGGGTTCAGCCACCGCAGCAGCGCCACCAGGTCACCGGTGGGCAGCGCGACGCAGCCGAGCGTCGGGTTGCCGTTGGTGACGTGCAGGAAGATGCCGGACCCGCGGCCCGGCGTCGCCGGCATGTTGTAGCGGATCACCGCGAAGTGGTTGTACTGCGGGCTGATCTGCCACAGCGGCTCGCTCGGCCCGCCGGGGTTCGCCCCGTGGTGGAACGTGTTGTAGCCGGGGGAGTCGCTGTTCTCGTCCCACCAGTCGTCCTGCACCACCCGGTGGTAGGTGTACTTCACGCCGGGGTTGGCGGAGATGCCGTACATGGTCCCGTCGAAGCCGAACACGCCGGTCGGGGTCGTCTTGTCGCCCTCGTGCTTGGCGCCGCTGAACCCGTTGGCGCCGATCTTCGCGGTCATCGCCGGCAGCGCCGGCTGCCACGCCCCGCCGGTCTTCGCGTAGGCCTGCAGGCTCGCCGTGGTCGCGGACGCGCTCGCCGCCTGCACGATCACGACCTGTGTCGTGCCGGACGGCAGCGTCCTGAGCCGCGACGCGTCGTTCGCCGCGACCGCCGCCGCGGCGGTCTTCGACGGCGACGGCTTCTTCGACGCGGAGGCCGACGCGGACGGTGACGCCGGTACCGACGGTGACGCCGCCACCGGTGTCGTCTCGGCCTCCAGGGGCGGCGCGGCGGCCTCCGACGCGGACGGGCTCGACTCCGGCTGCGCGGATCGGGAGGGCTTCCCGCCGCACGCCGTGAGCACCAGCAGCAGCGTGGCGAGCGTGAGCAGGGCCTGTGGGGCGCGTCGTCTGCGCTGGTCAACCGGCACGACACATAGTATCGGCCGCATGCGCAACCGTTCCCGCACCCGCCCGGTCGCCGCCGTCCTGAAGTTGACGCTGGCGTCGGCGCTGGTCCTGCCCGTGCTCGCGGGTTGCGGGGGCGGCTCCGGGGGCACCGCCGCGAGCGGGTCGCCGCCGTCACGGGCCGTCGCGGCGAGCCCGTCGACCGCGTCGCCGAGCGCCGCGTCGCCGAGCGCCGCCGGTACACCCGCCTTCGTCGGCACGGTCGAGGTGCTGTCCGCCGAGGCGCGGCAGCGGATGACCGGCGTGTCGTGGCGGCCCGGCTGCCCTGTCGGCCTCGACGACCTGCGGCTGCTGCGGCTGTCCTACGTCGGCTTCGACGGCACCGCCAGGGTCGGTGAGCTGGTCGTGCACCGCGCCATCGCCGACGCGGTCGTGCGGGTCTTCGGCAGGCTCTACGCGGCGCGGTTCCCGATCCGCAGCATGCAGACGATCGAGGCGTACGGCGGCAGCGACGACGCGTCCATGGCCGCGGACAACACGTCGGCGTTCAACTGCCGCAACGTCCCGAACACCACGCACTGGTCCAACCACGCGTACGGCCGCGCGATCGACGTCAACACCGTGGAGAACCCGTACCTGCCGGGGAAGCAGATCATGCCGTCCGCCGGCAAGGACTACCTGGACCGGCGTAATGTCAGACCCGGCATGATCGTGGCCGGTGACGTGGTCGTGACCGCGTTCAAGGCGGAGGGGTTCGCCTGGGGAGGCGCCTGGAAAACCGGCGTGGATTACCAGCATTTCGAAAAACCGTAATGGGGTGCCGCGCGGGGTGAGGCCGGTGGCACGGATCCCATAGCGCCGTTCGGGGGAGCCGCGGGTGGCGGTCGATCGACATACTGGCGCAATGTCACGTACGGCGGCCTTCCGCCTCTCCATCGCTGCTGCCCTGGCCCTGGTCGTCGGTGGGGTCGCCACCGCCGCGTACGCGCTGCGCGACACCGCCTCCGAGACCCCGGACGTGACCGCGACCGGGGCGCCCGCCGAGCCGGCGTCCCCGTCACCGGCGAAACCGGCGTTCACCGGCTGGTCGGACCCCGCGATGGTCGGCAAGCCGTACGGGACGAAGGTGCAGGGCCTGCTGACGTTCCGCGGCAACCCGACCCGCACCTACTACGGGCAGGGCCCGGTGCCGCGGGAGATGCCGGTGCGCAAGTGGCAGTTCCCGAAGACCGGCGGGTTGTGCCGCATGTCGGAGGACAAGGGCAAGACGACGCAGTGGTGCGGCAACGGCTGGACCGGCCAGCCCGCCGTGTTCGAGAAGGACGGCCGGACGTGGGTGGTGTTCGGCGCGTACGACGGCGCCATCCACTTCCTGGACGCCGCCACCGGCGAGCGGATCATCCCGGACTTCCAGACCGGCGACATCATCAAGGGCACCGTCACCATGGACCCCGACGGTTTCCCGCTGCTGTACTCCGGCTCCCGCGACAACTACTACCGGGTCATCGCCCTGGACCGGGGCAAGCCGACCGAGCTGTGGAAGCTGTCGGCGAACGCGGTGAAGCCGACGATGTGGAACGACGACTGGGACGGCTCCGGCCTGATCATCGACGACTACCTGTTCGAGGGCGGCGAGAACAGCCAGTTCCACATCGTGAAGCTCAACCGCGGCTACGACGCCAACGGCAAGGTGACCGTCGACCCGAAGCTGGTGTTCAACACCCCCGGCTGGGACCAGCAGCTGCTGAAGGACTTCGGCGACACCAACGTCTCCATCGAGAACTCCGTCGCGATCTACAAGGACGTCGTGTACTTCGCGAACTCGGGCGGGCTCGTGCAGGGCTGGGACATCAGCGGCCTGAAGGCCGGCAAGACCCCGACCCGCGTGTTCCGGTTCTGGACCGGTGACGACACCGACGCCTCGATCGTCATCGACGAGGACGGTTTCCTGTACGTCGGCTCGGAGTACGAGAAGGGCAACGCCCGCTCCAAGCAGGTCGGGCAGATGCTGAAGCTCGACCCGTCGAAGCCCGACAATCCCGTCGTCTGGTCGGTCAAGGACCAGGGCAGCAAGCCCGCCGGCATCTGGGGCACACCGGCGCTGTTCAAGGACATCGCCATCTTCGACACGACCGGTGGCGACGTCATGGGCCTGGACCGCGCCACCGGCGCCGTGCGGTGGAAGTTCCACGTCCCCGGCAACGAGACCTGGCAGTCCCCGGTCGTCGTCGACGACACCCTGTTCATCGGCGACTGCTCCGGCGTCATGCACGCCTACGACGTGAAGGACACCAACGCCCAGCCGACGCTGCTGTGGGAGCTGAAGATCGGCGGCTGCATCGAGTCGACCCCCGCCGTCTGGAAGGGCGCCATGTACTTCGGCACCCGGGCCGGCGCCATCCACTCCTTGTCGGTCTCCTGACCCAGTATCCTAGGATGCCTTACGCGACGTGCGCGCCGGCACAAGCTGAGGATCCTGACCACCGCGCCGGGATGCAGGCCGACTGCATCCCGGCGGATCTGGTCGCCCGCCTGGTGGAGCTCGGTCACGCCGGAGAGGTGGAGCTGCAGGCGGGGCGCGGCGAGTGGTTCTGCGCGCTGCACCTGGCGCGGGACCACGCCGGGCGGGACCGGCAGGAGGAGGCCCTCGCCGTCCTCGCCCCGTTCGTCGCGACGGGCCGGTGGGTCGCGGTGGAGACCGCCGCGGGGCTCCTTGAGGGCTGGGGGCGGGCCGAGGAGGCGATCGCGCTGACCCGGGCGCACGCGTCCGGCGGCGGCGTCGCGGTGGCGTTCGCGGCCCGGCTGCTCGCCCGGCACGGCCGCGGCGACGAGGCGTTCGACCTTCTGGCGCCGCACCTCGCGGACCGGACCGCCGCCGAGGCGCTCGTCGACGTCGCCGGGACGGTCGGCCGGGACGAGGAGGCGGCCGTGCTGCTGACCGCCCGCGTCGAGACGCCCGGCCGTCGGGACTGCGGCTGCCCGCGGATGGAACCCGGCAATGCGGTGGAGCTGCTCGCCGCGATCCGGGAACGGCAGGGCCGCGTCGACGACGTGGTCGCTCTGCTGCACGCCGGGGATGTCACGCCCGACCTGCTGGCCGACCTGCTCGCCCGCCACGACCGGGTCGGGGAGCTGCGGGCGTACGCGGCCTCCGAGGTCATGGGTCACGCCACGGACCGGCTCGCGGCGCTGCTGGAGGAGCGCGGCGACGTGGACGGCGCGGTCGACGTGTACCGGCGGTGGCTGGAGGGGCCGGGTTGTGACGTCCGGTTGTCGCTGGCGGAGCTGCTGCTCCGGCACGGCAGGGACGACGAGGCGTTCGAGGTGCTGTGCGCGCTCGCGGACGGCCCCGGCGGCACGGAGGACGTCGTCGTCTACGCGGTGTGCGGGTACCACACCGACCGCGGCCGCCCGGACGAGGCCCTCGCCCACCTGGACCGGCTCAAGACCCGCGCCGGCGGCGAGGACTGGCAGTACGTCGGGCTGCGGCTGCACCTGATGGCCGCGTGCGGACTGCTCGACGAGGCGGTCGACCTGGCGCGGACCGACCCTCCCGAGGGGGAACCGTGGTTCGCGGTGATGATGGTGGCCGCCATCCTCGCCGGCGCGGGCCGCACGGAGGAGGCCCTCGCCGTGCTGGAACGCGACGCGCCGGACCTCGTCCGCGACCGGGCGGGGCTGCTCATCGAACTCGGCCGGGTCAAGGAGGCCGTGGCGCTGCTGCAGGCGCCCGTGCCGCGGCCGACCTGGCCGGAGCCGGTCGACCCGGTCGACGAGCCGCCCTTCTGACCGGCCGGGCTACAGTGTCCGCCGTGGACGCCGAGGATCTTGACTACCGCGCCCGCACGCCGCGGCCGCGGGCCGGGACGAGGAGGCCGCGGCGTTGCTGACGGCCCGCATCGAGGCGGGCGGCGCCCGGCCGCACCACTGTCTCGAGTGTCTCGAGCCGTTCAACGCGTTGGACCTGCTGGCCGCGATCCGGGAGCGGCAGGGCCGGGTGGACGAGGCGGTCGCCGTGCTGCGCGACCGGGAGGCGACCTCGGTGAACGGCCGTGACGCGCTCGCCGAGCTGCTGGCCAGGCACGACCGGGTATCACGGGGACGCCGCGCGACGTCTCGCGGAGCTGCTGGAGGAGCGCGGTGACGTGGAAGGCGCGATCGCCGTCTACCGCGACCCCGGCGACTCGGGGTCCCGCCGGGTCTTCGGCCTGTCGTATCTCGCGGAGCTGCTGGTGCGGCACGGCCGCCCCGACGAGGCGACGGAGGTGCTGCGGGAGCTCGCTTCCACGTGCACGGACGACTGGAGCGTCGACGAGCTGTGCACGCACCTCGCGGCCCAGGGGCGCGCCGGGGACGGGCTGGCCTTCCTGGATGCCCTCGGCTTCGACGAGTGGGAGTTCTTCAGGATGCGGCTGGAGCTGATGGCCGGCTGCGGCCGTCTGGACGAGGCCCTCGAACTGGCGGCCGCGCACCCTGAGGGCGGCACCGGCTACGCGGCCGAGACCGTCGCTGGACTGCTCGCCGGCGCCGGACGTACGCAAGAGGCGGTCGACGTGCTCGAACGCCCCGGTTCCGGCCGGGGGAGTCGGGCGCTTGCCGGCTACCTGCTCGACCTCGGCCGGGTGAAGGACGCCATGGCGGTGCTGCAACGGCCCATGCCCAGGCCGGCCGGGCTGACTTCGGTGGGACCGGTCGATGGGCCGCCGTTCTGAGCGTCGCGTTCTAGGCTGTATGAGGGTGACAGCACGAGGCGGTGCGCAAGCTGGCACTTCGCGCCGTACCCTGTGCGCACGAAAGTTTGAGGGGTCCAGCAGCAAACCTTCCGACCGGACGGTAGGCTCTGGGCTCCGCAGCGATACAGGAGGCCGTAAATGGCTCGTGCGACGTCCGCCCGGCCGGAGTCGACCCGCCGCCGGCAGCGGTGGCCGGACGGGTACGACCCGGAGAACACCCGCAAGTCGCTGATCACGAGCGCGCTGGACCTGTTCGAGAAGCGCGGCTTCGACCGCACGTCGGTGCAGGAGATCGCGGACCAGGCGCAGCTGACGAAGGGTGCGTTCTACCACCACTTCGAGAGCAAGGACGACCTGCTGCGGCACATCCAGGAGGAGTACCTGGAGGCCCAGCTCACCGCGATCCAGCAGATCGAGGCCGGCAGCGACGACCCGGCGGTGCGGGTGCGCGAGCTGATCCGGTTCAGCCTGACCAGCGTCGCCGAGTACCGGGCGCACGTGACGATCTTCTACCAGGAGCGGCGGTACCTGACCGGGGAGCTGTTCGCGGAGGTGACCCGCAAGCGGGACCTGGTCGAGGCGGCCTTCGCCGGGTTGGTGCAGGACGGCGTCACGCGGGGTGTGTTCCGCGCGGACGTCGACGCCCGGATCGCCACGTTCGGTCTGGTCGGCATGTGCGCGTGGGCGTACCAGTGGCTCAACCTGAGTGGCCCGCTGAGCGTGGACGAGGTGGCGCGCCAGTTCAGCGCCATGGTCCTGGAGGGCCTGTACGCCTGATGGGCAGGGCGAACCCTTGAGGGGGCCGCTCCCGGTGTGATAGATACCTTCCAGTCGGAATGATTGGAGGGTCCATGACACGGGCGGTTCGGGCAGGCATGGACTTCGTCACCGCGCTGGACCGGGGCAGCCTCGGCGGCCTCGCCCGGCTGTGCGCGCCCGGCGCGACCTGGTGGGTCGACACCGGACCGGACCGCCGCGGCGGCGACCCGGCGGTGTCGCCCGGCGGCAGCGGCCGGTTCCCGCTGCACGGGCTGATGCGCATGGACGACAAGCTCGCGCTGATGCGGTCGCTCGGCCCGAAGGCGTTCCCGACCGGCTGCCGGCAGATCCCGCGCCGGGTGATCGCCGGGACCGACGTGTGCGTCATCGAGGTCGAAGGCCACGGCCTGCACGCCTCCGGCCTCGAATACGCCAACCGGTACGCGTTCGTGTTCGACGTCGACGCCGCCGGGGCGATCGTGTCGGTGCGCGAATACCTCGACACCATCCACGCCCAGCACGTCGTCGGCGCCGGCGCCCCGGTGCCCCGCACCACCCTGGACCACGTGCCCGGACCCGGCGGCCAGCGGCCGGGGAGCCGGGCGGAGGAGCTGGCGCTCGCGCTGTGGCCGGCCCTCGCCCGAGGCGACGTCGACGCCTTCGCGGCGCTGTTCGACGCCGGCGCCACCTGGTGGACCGACTCCGGCCGGGACCGTGAGCGCGGGCGGCTGCACCGTACCGGCGACATCACCGCGAACGGCCCCTTCCACGGCACCGTCGCCATCGCCGACAAGCTCACCGCGATGCGGGCCAGGATCGCCTCCGGTGCCTACGCCTCCGCGGCCGTCACCGTCACCCCGCACCGGTGGGTCGCCGACGACACCCTCGTGGCGATCGAGGCGAGCGGCGACGCGACCCTGGGCGGCGGGCCCCAGCAAGAGAACCGGTACCAGAACCGCTACCTGTGGGTCGTGGACACCGCCCCGGACGGGATCGCGCAGGTCCGGGAGTACTGCGACACCCTGCACATCGCCGACCTCATGGGCTACGACGCGGAGGTCGGAGCATGACCGGGCTTCCCTTCACCGACCTCAACCACGTCCTCACCACCACCCGGTCGGTGCGGCTGCGGCTGGACTACGACCGGCCGGTGCCCCTCGACGTGATCGGCGAGTGCCTCCAGCTGGCGGTGCAGGCCCCGACCGGTGGCGCCGCCGAGGACTGGCGCTGGGTCGTCGTCGGCGACCCGGACCGCAAGGCCGAACTGGCCCGCCTGTACCTGGACGCCTACCTGGAATACGTGCACAAGCCGCTGCACAGCGCCGAGGGCGCCGAAAGCCGGATCGTGCGCGGCCGCCTCGGCGGGGTCGACGAGCACGGCGCGGTCAGCGCCCGGACCGCGCGGATCCTCGGCGGCGCCGAGCACCTCGCGCACCACATCGGCCGGGCGCCGTTCCTGGTCATCCCGTGCGCGACCCGGCCCAACCCGGCCAAGGGCGGCGCCGGCACGCACTCGGCCGTGTACGGGTCGCTGTATCCGGCGATCTGGCAGTTCAACCTCGCGCTGCGGGCCCGCGGGCTCGGCACCGTCATCACCACCCTGCACCTGCACCACGCCGCCGCCGCGGCCGAGCTGCTAGGCATCCCCGACGACGCCCTGCAGATCACCATGCTCCCGATCGCGTACACCCAGGGCACCGACTTCAAGGTCGCCGCCCGCAAGCCCGTCAGCGACGTCGCCTTCCTCGACCGGTGGGGCGACCCGCTGCCCTACGAGGACAAGCCCGTCGACCGCCTGACGGGAGAGGACACCGCATGACCGTCCCCGCCGTGATCACCGACATCGACGAGGTCCTGACCACCACCCGCGCGGTGCGGCACCGCATGGACTTCACCCGGCCCGTCGACCGTGCCGTCGTCGAACACTGCCTGCGGCTGGCCCAGCAGGCGCCGATGGGCTCCAACCTCGAGGACTGGCGGATCGTCGCCGTCGACGACCCGGCGCTGAAACGCCGCATCGGCGCGCTGTACACCGAGGTGTGGCACCAGACCGTCGAGGGGCCCCTCGCGGGCGGTGAGGCGGCGACGACCACCCGGCTGTCACCGTCGGTGCGGCCCGACCCGGCGTCGCAGGCCCGGCAGGCGCGGATCCTGACCGCGGTCAAGTACCTGGTCGACCACCTCGAGGAGGTGCCGGTCCTGGTCGTGCTGTGCAGCACCAAACCGGTCCCGCAGCGCCCGGTCGGCGGCACCGCGTCCGGCTACTACGGCTCGATCTTCCCGTTCGCCTGGTCGTTCCAGCTGGCGCTGCGCTCCCGCGGCCTGGGGTCGGTGATGGCGACCGCGCTGGCGCACAAGGCGACGCAGGTGCGGGAGGTGCTCGGCCTGCCCGACGACTGGCGGCCGATCACGCTGCTGCCGGTCGCCTACACCAAGGGCCTCGACTTCCGGCCCGCAGCCCGCGCCGACCTCGGCGACGTGACGTTCTGGAACGGTCCCACCGAGCGGGCCGGGTCCGCGTGAGGGCCGCCTACGTCACCGAGCCGTCCCCGGCCGACCCGGTCGCCGCGATCCGGGTCGGTGACCTCGACACCCCCGCGGTCCCCGACGGCTGGGTCCGCGTCGACGTGCGGGCCGGCGCGCTCAACATGCACGACCTGTGGACGCTGCGCGGCGCCACCCGGCACCCGGGCACCGGCCCGCACGTGCTCGGCAGCGACGCCGCCGGGGTGGCCGGCGGACAGGACGTCGTGGTCTACCCGGTGCTGCCCGCGAACGGCGGAAACGGCGGGCGGGCCGTCGCGCACGCGACCCTGCTGCCCGACGCCGGTCACGGCGTGCTCGCCGAGCACATCGCCGTCCCCGCCGCACACGTCCTGCCGCGCCCGGCGCACCTGGACTGGGCGGAGGCGGCGAGCCTGCCGACGGCGTGGCTGACCGCGTACCGGATGCTGTTCACCAAGGCCGCCCTCGCCCCCGGGCAGGTGGTGCTGGTGCAGGGCGCCGGCGGCGGCGTGGCGACCGCCGCGGTCAGCCTGGCCGTCGCGGCCGGCGCCACCGTCGTCGTCACCTCCCGGTCCGAGCGGAAACGGGAGCGGGCCCTCGAGCTCGGCGCCGCCGCGGCGTTCGACACCGGCGCTCGGATCCCGGAGCCCGCCGACGTCGTCGTCGAGACCGTCGGCGCAGCGACGTTCGAGCACTCGACCCGCTCCACCCGCGTCGGCGGCACGATCGTGGTCTGCGGCGGCACCAGCGGCTTCACCGCGAGCCTCGACCTGACCCGGCTGTTCGCCCGGGAGATCACCGTCCACGGGTCGACGACGGGATCCCTGGCGGAGTTCCGGGCGCTGCTCGACTTCGTCGCCGAGCACCGGCTCCGTCCGGTCGTCGACAGCACCGTCGACCTCGCCGACATCTCCACCCAGGCCACGCGGATGCTGTCCGGCGCCGCCTTCGGCAAGCTCTGCGTGGGTGTCGCATGACCGCGCCGGTGGTGGTGACCCGCCGAGGGGCGGCGCTGTGGGCGCGGATCGACCGGCCCGGCGCCGGCAACGCGTGCAGCTCCGCGGTCATGGCCGGCCTGGAGGAATGGCTCGCAGCGGCCGACGAACCCGGCATCCGCGTCCTCGTGCTCACCGGCACCGGCCGCAGCTTCTGCGCCGGCGCCGACCTCGCCGAGGCCACGGCACTGCTCCGGGACCTGACCGCGCTGCGGAAGTTCCTGGACCGGGGCCGGAGGCTGGTCCGTGCGGTCATGGCCGCCGGTGTACCGACGATCGCCGCCGTCAACGGTGCCGCGTTCGGCGGCGGCCTCGAACTGCTGCTCGCCTGCGACGTCGCCGTCGCCGCGGACACCGCCCGGATCGGTGACCGGCACATCGCCGTCGGCCAGGTCCCCGGCTGGGGCTCCAGCGTGCTGCTGCCGCTCGCCGTCGGGCCGGCGGCCGCCCGGCGGCTGCTCATCGCGGGCGAGACCTGGACCGGCGAGGACGCCGCGCGCCGCGGGCTCGTCAGCGAGGCGGTCCCCGCCGCGGACCTCGACCGGCACGTCGAGGCCCTCGCCGAGCGGATCGCCGCCCTGGACGAGGCGGCGGTGCGGCGCATGCTGCGGGTCGCCCGGCCGGTCGTCGCCGCCGACGCGTGGGACCGCGAATGGACCACCCTCACCGAACACGTCACCGCCCTCGCCACCGAACCGGAGTGACCATGCGACCCGTCCGTCTCACCACCGTGCCCGCCCCCGACGACCTGCTCGGCCTGGTCGGCCACGAGCTCGGCGCCAGCGAGCCGCAGGTGCTCACCCAGGACCAGGTGGACCAGTTCGCCGACGTCACCAAGGACCACCAGTGGATCCACGTCGACGTGGACCGGGCCCGCTCCGGGCCGTTCGGCACCACGATCGTGCACGGCTTCCTGACCCTGGCGCTGGTGCCGCGGCTGCTCGCCGACATCCTCGAGGTGCGGACGTACTCGATGGGGGTCAACTACGGCCTGGACCGGGTCCGGTTCGTCAAGCCGCTTCCGCCCGGCGTGCAGATCCAGGGCGCGGCGACCCTGCTGTCGGCGAAGCCGATCGACGCCGCCGCCGGCCAGCCCGCCGGCGTACAGGCGAAGGCGTCGGTGGTCGTGGAGTTCGCCGAGACCGGCGAGACCTGCTGCGCCGCGGAGATCCTGTTCCGCTACTACAGCTGAACCACAGCGGACAGGTCAGGCGGCGCACGGCCAGAGCCGGACATGCCGGCCACACCCGCGGACATCGAACTATGTGCCTGGCGTCGATGGTTCGCCGGCGCCTGGTCCCCCTAGCCTCGGCGGACACACCCCGCCGCCACGGGAGGATCCATGAGATTCCTCGTCCGCTCCGTCACGGCCGCCGCCGTGACCGCCCTGCTCGTGCTGGCCGGCGCCGTGCCGGCGCGGGCCGCGAACCCGCCCACCAAGCCGCCCGTCGCCGGATCGCTCGGCACCTACAACGTCTCGTCCGTGTACGTCGCCGGCGTCTCGTCCGGCGGCGCGATGGCCACGCAGCTGCACGTCGCGTACTCGTCACGGATCCAGGGGGCGGCGATCTTCGCGTCCGGGCCGTACTACTGCGCCCAGAACAACGCCGGCCAGGCGCTGTACGGCTGCATGGACAACGTGTGGCCGACGTACCTGACGAACCTGCAGACGTACACGCGCACCTGGGCGGCATACGGCTGGATCGACCCGGTCGGCAACCTCTCCGGCCGGCCCGTCTACGTGTTCCACGGCAACGGCGACACCACGGTCAAGAAGTCCGTCAACGACGACCTGGTCCGCTACTACCAGCATTTCGGCGCGAGCGTGCAGTACGACAGCGGCTCGTCCGCCGGGCACGCCTGGGTCGGTCCGTACGGGACGGTCAGCTGCTCGGCCACCGCGTCACCGTTCCTCAACGACTGCGGCACCGACCCACAGAACGCGTTCCTGCGCAAGCTGTTCGGCTCGGTCAACGGGCCCAACACCGGCGCGCTCGGTGGCCGGCTGATCAGCTTCAGCCAGAACACCTTCGCCGTCAACGGCTATGCCAACGGGATCAGCATGGGCGCGACCGGTTTCGCGTACGTCCCGTCGGCGTGCACCGCAGGCCAGTCGTGCCGCCTGCTCGTCGCGCTGCACGGCTGCAAGCAGGCCTACGCCGAGGTCGGCACGGCCTTCGTCGACCGGGCCAACCTCAACCAGTACGCCGACACGAACAGCATGATCGTGCTGTATCCCCAGGCGCTCGCCACTGCGGTCAACCCCAACGGCTGCTGGGACTGGTGGGGCTACCTGGGCGCGACCAACTACCCGATCAAGGGCGGGGCGCAGCTGGAGACCATCATGAACATGGTGCGCCGCCTGGACGGCTGAGCGGTGCTCTGCCGCGCCGGGCTCACGGCGCGTCCACGGTCGACTTCCTGGACGCGCCGTGAAGGGCGACCCGGCCGGGCCGGGCGTCACACCGGGCCGGGGCCGCCCCCGCAGCCCTGCACGATGTAGGTCGAGTAGCCGGCTTTGATGCCCCAGTCGAGGACGACGCCCTGACAGTTCGTGGTGTGCCCGCCCTGCTGGTGGGTGCGCGCGGCGTCGGAGTAGAAGAGCCAGCCGCACATCGTGTCGGCCGGACACGCGCTGTACGCGGCGGCCGGCGTGACCGGCGCCAGCACAAGCGAACCTGCGACCACTGCGGATGCCAGCGCGAAGCGACGCAACAACGAATTCATAAAGTGATGTTCGCCAATGTACTGTCGAAGCGCAAGAGCTCCAGGTGGACGCTCAATCCGGCGGGCGGCTGCGCGGACCTACTCGGTGGGGCCGGTGGGGGCGACGAACCGGCCGCGGTAGAACGACAGGGCCGGGACCTTCGTCGGCTTCAGGTGCACGTGGTCGACGTCCACCAGCACGATGACGTGGTCGCCGCTGGTGATCACCTCGTCGCGGACCCCGGCCAGGATCGCCGGGGTGCCGGGCAGCAGCGGCACGCCGTCCGGGCCGGGCGCCCAGGACACGCCGCTGAGCTTCTCCGCGCCGGACAGCCCCGAGGTCGCGAACCGCCGGGCGATGTCCTCCTGGTCCTGGCCGAGGATGTGGATCGCGATCCGGTCCGCCGCGACGAGCACCTTGAAGCTCGACGACGACGTCGCCACGCAGAACAGCACCTTCGCCGGGGTCAGCGAGACCGACGTGAACGAGTTGACGGTCAGCGCCGCCACGGCACCGCCGGCCGCCGTCGCGGTCACGGCGGTCACCCCGGTGGGGAAGTGCCCGCAGACCTGGCGGAACTCGGCGGAGTCGAACAGGGGCTCGGTCGTCATCGGTCCACCGCCGGGGGAGAGGAGTTGGGAGCGTCGGGGCGCAGGCCGCCTTCGAGCTGCACCAGGCACAGGGTGTGCCCACCGGGGTCCTTCACCAGGTGGAGCCGCCCGTGCGGGCTGTCGACGGGGCCGACGGTCGGCGTGCCGCCCAGGTCGGACACCCGCGCCAGCGCGTCGTCGAGGGGGCCGACGTTGAAGTACGTGATCCACTTCGACGGGATGATGTTCGGCCACTCGTTGTCCAGTTCCAGGACGCCGGCGACGGGCACGTCGCCGAGCATGAGGACCGTGTACGGGCGGGCGGTCGGCGAGTCGTCGCGCTGCTGGGTGGCGTAGCCGAACAGGTCCTGGTAGTAGGCGACCGAGCGTTGCGGCTCGCCGGTGTCCAGCTCGTTCCAGCACAGGGCGCCGACGGTGTTGAGCGTCTGCACCCCCGCCCGGGACTCACCCTGGTACAGGCCGAACGCCGCGCCGAACGGGTCGACGACCACGGCGCCGGTGCCGGCCGCCGGCAGGTAGCGCGGCGGGGTGACGAGCTCCCCGCCGAGCGTGACGGCCTGGTCCGCGGAGCGTGCGACGTCGTCGACGGCGAAGTAGGCGATCCAGCCGCGGGGCCGGCCGCCGTGCAGGCCCGTGGCGTCGGAGATGCCGGCGACGTCGTGCCCGTCGACGCTGCACATCCGGTACGTGGTCGCGCCGAGCTGCTCGTGCCGCACGGTCCAGCCGAGCAGCGCGCGGTAGAAGTCCTCGGCCTGCTGCGGGTCGGTGGTGCACAGCTCCACCCAGACGGCCTCACCGGGCTGGAACCCTGCCTGAAACTCTGCCTGGAACGGCGGGTTCACGCGGTCACGCTCGCGACGATCGTGCGGGCGGAGACCTCGTAGGCGTGCTCCGGGGAGCCGGTGGCGAGGCTCGACTCGACCACCTCGACGACTGCGCGCAGGGTGTGCGGCGGCACGGCGGCGAGCGCCTCGACGAGGGCGTCGACCTCGCTGTCGAGGTCGTCGTCGGCGACCACCCGGGCGACCAGGCCCCAGCCGAGCAGCTGGTCGGCGGTCGCGGTGCTCGCGCCGGTCGCCAGCGCGTACGCGTGCGGGCGGGGGAGGGCCTGGGCGATGGTGTGGCCGACGCCGGCGGGGGCGAAGCCGAAGCGGGCCTCGGGCAGCGACAGCCGGGCGCCGGCGGCGGCGACCGGCAGGTGGACGGCGCTGAGCAGACCGGCGCCGAAGCCGATGACGTGCCCGCGGACCGCGCTGACCACGGGCACCGGCAGCCGTCTGATGCGGTGCAGCGCGGCGTCGCTGTCGCGCAGCCCGGCGGCGACCGCCTCCGGGGTGGTGCCGGCGAGCGCGGCGAACGACGTGGTGTCCCAGCCGCCGCAGAAGTGCCGGCCCGCCATGTCCAGTCGGATCACGGCGCAGGTGCCGTCCGCGGCGGCGGTCTCCATCGTGGCGACGAGCCCGGCGAGGGCGCCGTCGTCGAAGCAGTTGCCGCGGGCCGCGTTGTCGTAGCGGACGCGGGCGACGCGACCGTCGTGTTCGCGGGTGAGGGTGATGGCCACCGCCGGATCATACATACCAGTCGGTATGAAGACAACGATGCTGGCAGACGGGGGTGTGTCACGCGGTCGTTACGGACCTGACACCAGTTGGACCTGTTGACTTGATACCGGCTGGTCGGTACTTTGTGGCCAGCGTCACGGCCGCGGCTCGCGGCGACATGACGGGTCAATCGTTGTGAAGGACGTCCATACATGCTCATGAGCTCCTTGCGATCCCGGCGGCCTCTGGCGCTGGTCGCCTCCCTTGCCCTCGCCGGCGCCGGCCTCGCCGCCTGTGGTGACTCGAAGCCCGGCACCGCCCAGTCGGCCGGCCCGTTCACCGTCCGGGCGCTGCTCGCGGCCCAGCCCGCGACCCTCGACCCGATCGTCGGTGCGCGGTCGGCCCAGATCGTCTGGGCCACCATGCTCGAACCGCTGATCAACACCGACGCCGGCCTCAAGGCCGTCGACACCGGCCTCATCACGAGCTGGACCCGCACCGACGCGACCACCTGGACGTTCAAGGTCCGGCCCGACATCAGCTTCAGCAACGGCGAGAAGGCCGACGCCGCGGCGGTCGCCAACACCCTCACGCTCACCCGTGACACCGCGGCGTCGCAGCTCAAGTCGTACTTCACCAACGTCGCCGACATCGCGGCGCCGGACGCCACCACGGTCGTGGTGAAGACCAAGACCTCCCAGTACAACCTCGCGGACCTGCTCACCACCGTCTACCTGGTGCCGCCGAAGTACTACCAGGAGAAGGGCTCGGCGGGCTTCGCCGCGGCCCCAATCGGCACCGGCCCCTACGTGTGGGCCGGCTCGAACGCGGGCCGCGACATGTCGGTCAAGAAGAACCCCGACTACTGGGGCCCGAAGAAGGCGATCAACGACGGCATCACCTTCACCTGGGCCAACGAGGCCGCGCAGCGGCTCGCGCTGATCCAGAGTAAGAGTGTGGACGTCTCGTTCGACCTCCCGCCGGCCCAGGCCACCACGGCCAAGAAGGCGGGCATCACGGTGACGAGCACCGAGACCGCGATCAAGATCATCGCGTTCCTCGACTCGACGAAGCCGCCGTTCGACGACCCGAAGCTGCGCGAGGCGGCCGCCCTGGCCATCGACCGGGACGCGATCGTCAAGGGCATCTTCGACGGCCAGGCCGTCGCTGACGCCGGCCTGCTCAACGTCAGCCCCGGCCAGAAGCCGGCGCAGAGCGTGACCGCCGACCCGGCCAAGGCCAAGGAGCTCGTCGGTGCCGCCGCCCCGGCGGTGCAGATCCACTACCCGGCGGCGCAGTACACCAACATCGAAGAGGTCTCGCAGGCCGTCGGCGGTGCCCTCGAGAAGGCCGGCTTCAAGGTCACGTACGTGCCGATCGACTACGGCACCCTCGTGAAGCGGGTCGTCGGCCGTCAGGTCCCCGGCATCTCGATCTTCGCCGGCGTGCCCAACGTCGCCGTCCCGGACTTCTTCGCCAGCGGCTTCATGAAGACCAAGTCGATCACCGGCAACTGCCCGGACCCGAAGATCGACGACCTGGCCCAGAAGGCCCTGGAGCAGACCGACGCCGCCGCGGCCGCCCCGATGTACGAGGAGCTCAACACGATCGGCGTGGTCGAGAAGCACTGCTACGTGCCGCTGTACCGGCAGGTGTTCAACTACGCCACCGCCGGCGGCGTCAAGGGTCTGGTGTTCGGTCCGCTGAACACCGTCGACTTCACCCAGACGACCCACTGACAATGTCCGACGTCGTGCAGAACGGGATGCCGGGCGGCGACGCCCGGCACCCCCACGCCCTGGAAAAGACCCCAGCCAGGACCCCGGATCGGGGTGCGCCGGTGCTGGAGGTCGACGACCTGGTCGTCGAGCACCGCAACCGGCGCACCGGCGAGGTGTTCCGGGCCGTCGACCACGTGTCGCTGCGCATCGGCGCCGGCGAGAGCGTCGCGGTCGTCGGCGAGTCCGGCTCGGGCAAGACCACCCTCGCCATGGCCGCGACCGGGCTCGGCACCCGCGGCGAGGGCGACATCCGGCTCCTCGGGCACTCGCTGTCCTCGGTCGGCCGCAAGCAGCTGCGCCGGCTGCGGCCCGAGGCGCAGGTGGTCTTCCAGGACCCGCACGGCTCGCTCGACCCCCGCCAGTCCGTGCGGTCCGGGCTGCGGGAGCTGCGCTCGCTGCAACCGGAGCGCACCTCCTGGATCGAGGACACCGCCCTGCTCGAACGGGTCCGGCTCGAGCCGTCGATCCTCGACCGCTACCCGCACCAGCTCTCCGGAGGGCAGGCGCAACGGGTCTGCATCGCCCGGGCACTGCTGATGCGGCCCCGGCTCATCGTCGCCGACGAGCCGACGTCCGGGCTCGACGTCTCCGTGCAGGCCGACGTGCTGGCCCTGCTCAAGGAGATCCGCGCGACCACCGGCGCGGCCCTGCTCATGATCAGCCACGACCTGGCCGTGGTCCGCTCGGTCTGCGACGTCGTGCACGTCATGTACCACGGCCGGGTCGTCGAGTCCGGGCCCTGCGAGACCGTCTTCGCCCGGCCCCAGAACGACTACACCCGCGAGCTGCTCGCCGCGATGCCAGGAGCGCGATGGAGGTCACGGCAATGAAGACCAGCCCGGTCCCGGCGGCGAACAACGTCGCACCCCCGCTGACCAAGGCCGGCATGCCGGCGGCGCCCGGTGGGGCGACCCCGGCGGCGGCGAAGAACGGCCGGTCCAGGCGGGCCGGTGCGCTGCGCCGCGCCGCCGCCCGGATCGCCGCCCTGCTGGCGTCGCTGCTGATCGCGCTGAGCATGGCGTTCATGCTCGGCCGGCTGTCCGGCGACCCGACCACGACCATCCTCGGCCCGATGGCGACACCCGAGCAGCGCGAGGCCCTGCGCCACGAGCTCGGCCTCGACCGGCCGCTGCTGGTCCAGTACCTCGACTACCTCAAGGGCGTCTTCACCGGTGACCTCGGCCAGTCGCTGCAGTTCTACCAGTCGAACACCTCGATGATCATGGACCGGTTGCCGTTCACGCTGCAGCTCGTCGCGGCCGGCATGGCCCTCGCCATCCTCATCGGCGTGCCCCTCGGCGTGCTCGCCGCCAGGCGCGAAGGCACCTGGTGGGACCGGGCCGCGTCGACCGTCGCGCTGCTCGGCCAGTCCGTGCCGGTCTTCTGGTTCGGGATGATGCTGGTGGTGCTGTTCGCCGTGAACCTCGGCTGGCTGCCGGCCGGGCAGTCCGGCACCCCCGCACACCTGGTGCTGCCGGCGCTGACGATGTCGGTGTACCCGATGGCGCAGATCGCCCGCCTCACCCGCGCCTCGATGAGCGAGGCCCTCGCGGAGCCGTACATCGACGCCGCCAAGGCCCGCGGCATCCTCGGCCGCCGGGTGGTGTGGCGGCACGCGTTCAAGAACGCCATGATGCCGATCCTCACCATCGTCGTGCTGCAGACCGGCATCCTGCTGTCCGGCGCGGTCGCCGTCGAGTACGTGTACTCCTGGCCCGGCCTCGGGCAGCTCGCCCTGCAGGCCATCCAGTTCCGCGACTTCCCGCTCGTCCAGGCGATCGTCGTGTTCGGCGCGCTGGTCTTCGTCCTGCTCAATCTGCTCGTCGACGTCATCCACTCGATCGTCGACCCGAGGGTGAGGTGACGGCATGAGCCAGCTTGAGCTGGAGATCAAGACGAATGACGGCGCGGTTGCGCAGCCCCGCCGGTCCAAGCGGACGTCGGCGTTCTGGCTGGCGGTGCCGATCGCCGTGGTCGCCGTCGCCGTGTTCGTCCTGCCGCTGACCGGCCTGCTCCCCGCCGCCGGCCAAGACCTGAACGCGACCCGGCAGCCGCCCGGCTTCCTGTCCGGCGGCTCCTGGTCGCACCCGCTCGGCACCGACAAGCTCGGCCAGGACCTGCTCACCCAGTTCGTCGAGGCGGGCCGGCTGACCATCATGATCGGCCTGGTCGGCGCGGTCGTCGCGATCGGCCCCGGCACCCTGCTGGGCCTGCTCGCCGGGTACTTCCGCGGCTGGGTCGACCGGGTCATCTCCGTGCTCATCGACGCCCAGCTCGCGCTGCCGTTCATCCTCGTCGCCCTGGCGATCATCGCGAACCGGGGCAGCTCCCTGCCGGTGCTGTTCCTGGTCCTGGCGCTCACCGGCTGGGCCGTCTGCGCCCGGGTCACCCGCTCGGCGACCCTCGCGATCCGGGAACGCCAGTTCGTGCTCGGGCTGCGCGCCGCCGGCGCGTCGGAGCTGCGCATCGTGTTCCGGCACATCCTGCCCAACCTCGGCGGCACGATCGTCGCGCTCGGCACCCTCCAGGTCGGCACCGCCATCCTGATCGAGAGCGCGCTCAGCTTCCTCGGCCTCGGCGTGGTGCCCCCGATGAACAGCTGGGGCTCGCTGCTGGCGGCCGGCCAGGACGAGCTGAGCACGGCCTGGTGGATCGCGTTCTTCCCCGGCTTCGCGGTCACCGTCCTCGTGCTGCTGGTCAACCTGCTCGGCGACGCCCTGCTCACCCACTACGACCCCCGCAAGAGGCGCCGATGACCAGCCTGCTGCACGTGTCCGGCCTGTCCATCTCGGCCCGCCTCACCGCCGGGCACCTCAGGCTGCTCGACGGCGTCGACCTCGACGTGGGCCGCGGCCAGATCGTCGGCGTCGTCGGCGAGTCCGGCAGCGGCAAGACCACCCTCGCCCGGTCCGTCGTCGGCCTGCTCGAACGCAACGTCACCGTCGAGGCCGGCACCGTCGAACTGGCCGGCGACGTGGTGGTCGCCCCCGGCGTCGACCGCACGGACCGGATCCGCGGCACCGCCGTCGGCATGGTCTTCCAGGATGCGTCCCGGTCGCTGAACCCGCTGATGAAGGTCCGCACCCACCTCGGCGAGGTGCTGCGCCGGCACGTCCGCGACATCGGCAAGGCCGACGTCGAGCGGCGCTCCGTCGAGGTCCTCGAACAGATGCGGATCAGCGACCCGGCCCGGGTCCTGGACAGCTACCCCCACCAGCTGTCCGGCGGGCTGCGCCAGCGGGTCGCGATCGGCCTCGCCGTCGTCACCCGCCCGGCGCTCGTCATCGCCGACGAGTGCACCACCGCGCTCGACGTCACCACCCAGACCAAGGTCGTCGCGCTGTTCCGGACCCTGGTCGACGAGCTCGGCATCGGCCTGCTGTTCGTCACCCACGACCTGATGCTCGCCAGCGACCTCTGCGACCGGATCGCGGTGATGAGCCGCGGCCAGGTGGTCGAGCAGGGCGGCGTCGAGGACGTGCTGGACCGGCCGCGGCAGGACTACACCCGCCGGCTGCTCGCCGCCATCCCCTCGTGGACCTGACCGCTGTGGACCCGACCTCTGTGGAGCGTTCCTTGACTGACCAGGGTATCGACGCGTACGCGGCCTACCTGCCCGCCTACGTGCTCACCGACAACCGCCTCGACCCGGCCGGCGGGCCCGCCCCGGCCAAGGGCCCGGCCCGCAGCGTCGCCGGCTACGACGAGGACGTGATCACGATGGCCGTCGAGGCGCTGCGGCACCTCGCGGCCGCCACCCCGGCCGGCCGGCACCTGCTGCTCGCCACCACCAGCGCACCCTACGAGGCGAAGACCTCCGCCGGGATCGTGCACGAGGCGCTCGGGCTCGACCCCGGCGTCAGCGCCGTCGACCTGCGCGGGCACCGCTCCGGCGCGGCCGCCCTCGACCTGGTGGTCCGGGCCGGTGCCGTCGCCGCCGCCGCCGACCTGCGCACCACCCGCCCCGGCGCTCCCGACGAGCTCGCCCAGGGCGACGCCGCGGCCGCGTTCGCCGGCGGCGCCGGGCACGCCGCGGTGCTGCTGGCCCGCGCCGGGCACACCACCGAGATCCTCGAACGGTGGCGGCTGCCCGGCGAACGCCACGACCGGGTCTGGGACGAGCGGTTCACCGCCGAGATCCTCGCCGCCGCCGGCCTCGACGCGGCCCGCCGCGCCCTCGCCGAGGCGGCCCTGGACGCCGTCGACCACGTCGTCGTCTCCTCCTCCAACCCGCGGGCGGCGGCCGCCCTGCGCCGGGCGCTGCGCGGCACGGTGCCCTCCCAGCAGGACGCCGCCCTGGAACGGGCCACCGGGTTCACCGGCGCCGCCCACCCGGGGCTGCTGCTCGCCGCCGCGCTCGACGACGCCGAGCCGGGACAGACGATCCTGCTGCTGTCCGCGACCGAGGGCGCCGACGCGTTCGTGTTCCGCGCCGGCGACGGGGTCCGCGACGCCCGCAGCGGCCCGTCGGTGCGCGACCAGCTCGCCGCCCGGCAGATCCTCGGCTACGGCCGGTACCTGCGCTGGCGCGGGCTGCTGGACGTGCAGGGCCCGGCCCGCCCCGCGGCACCGGCCCCGGCGGCGCCGCCGATGCACCGCCGGGCCGGCTGGAAGTACCGCCTCGAGGGCAGCCAGTGCGGCGCCTGCGGCCGGGTCACCACCCCGCCGGGCCGGGTCTGCGCCGCCTGCGGCATCGCCGGGGCCGGCGAGGCGAAGGTGTCGCTGCGGGACCGGACCGCCCGGGTCGTCTCCGTGACCCGCGACCACCTGACCACGATGCCGGAGCCGGAGGTCGCCGTCGTCATCGCCGACGTCGACGGCGGCGGCCGGCTCAGCGCCTACGCCACCGACGTCCCGCCCGGCGACGTCACCGTCGGCATGGCGATGACACCGACGTTCCGCCGGCTGTGGACCACCGACGCGATCCACAACTACTTCTGGAAGCTCCGCCCGGCCCCGACCCCGGACCCGACTCAGGACCCGACTCAGGACACGGAAGGAACGCACTGATGGGCAGCAGGCGCACCACCCATGACGTCGCGATCGTCGCGATGGGCTGCACCCCGTTCCGCGACCACTGGCACTCCTCCGCCGACGACCTGCTCGTCGACGCCGTGCAGGAGTGCGTCGGGTCGCTGCCGTCGGTCACCCTCGACGACGTCGACGCGTTCTGGGTCGGCACCCAGGGCTCCGGCATGTCCGGGCAGACCCTGGCCCGGCCGCTGCGGCTGACCGGCAAACCCGTCACCCGGGTCGAGAACTACTGCGCCACCGGGTCGGAGGCGTTCCGCAACGCGGTGTTCGCGGTCGCGTCCGGCGCCTACGACATGGTCATGGCGACCGGCGTGGAGAAGCTCAAGGACTCCTCGTACTCCGGGCTGTCGGCGGTGTACCCGCCCGCGGACGGCACCGACGTCGACTGGACCGCACCCGCCGGGTTCTCCCTGCTGGCCCCGGCCTACCAGGAGGCGTACGGCGTCGACGCCCGCGACATGCGCAGCGCCCTGACGAAGGTCGCGATGAAGAACCACGCGAACGGCGCCCTCAACGAACGCGCCCAGTTCCGCAAGGCCGTCACCGCGGAGACCGTCGAGCGCTCCCCGCGCATCGCCGGGCCGCTCGGGGTCATGGACTGCTCCGGCGTGTCCGACGGTGCCGCCGCCGCCATCATCGTGCGGGCCGAGGACGCACACCGGTACACCAGCAAACCCATCTACCTCAAGGGGATGAGCTTCGTCGCCGGGTCCGGTGCGGGCCTGGCGTCGGACGGCTACGACTTCACCAGCTTCCCCGAGGTCGTCGCCGCCGCCCGCCAGGCCTACGAGCAGGCGGGCGTCACCGACCCGGCCGCGCAGATCTCCCTGGCGGAGGTGCACGACTGCTTCACCCCGACGGAGGTGGTGCTCATGGAGGACCTCGGGTTCTCCGAGCGTGGCAAGGCGTGGCGGGACCTGCTCGACGGCCGCTACGACCTCGGCGGCGCGCTGCCGGTCAACACCGACGGCGGCCTCAAGTCCTTCGGCCACCCGATCGGCGCGACCGGCCTGCGGATGATGTTCGAGTGCTTCACCCAGCTGCGGGGCGAGGCCGGGGCCCGGCAGGTCCCCGGCGCGAAGCTCGCCGTCGCCCAGAACCTCGGCGGCCAGCCCGGCTCCTGCGTCGCGTTCGTCGCCGTCCTGGGCAGTGAGCGATGAGCGCCGTGAAGCTGGACGGGCGGGTCGTGATCGTCACCGGCGCGGGCAACGGCATCGGCCGGGCGCACGCCCTGTCCCTCGCGGCGCACGGCGCGTCCGTCGTCGTCAACGACCTTGGCGGCGGCGTCGACGGTACGGGCACCGGCGGCGCGGCGGACAAGGTCGTCGAGGAGATCCGCGCGGCGGGCGGCACCGCGACCGCGTCCACGGACTCCGTCGCGACACCGGCGGGCGGCGCGGCCCTGGTGCGGACCGCCGTCGACGCGTACGGCACGGTCGACGCCGTCATCCACAACGCCGGCATCCTGCGCGACCGGACCCTGGCGAAGCTCACCGACGACGACGTGCAGGCCGTCCTCGACGTGCACCTCACCGGCGCGTTCAACGTGCTGCGCCCCGCCTGGCCGATCATGGCGGCGCAAGGGTACGGCCGGGTCGTGCTCACCAGCTCGTCCTCCGGGCTGCTCGGCAACTTCGGCCAGTCCAACTACGGCGCCGCGAAGGCCGGCCTCGCCGGGCTGATGCAGGTGCTGTCCCTGGAAGGCGCCCGCCGGGGCATCCTGGTCAACACCATCGCCCCGACCGCCGCGACCCGGATGACCGACGGCCTGCTCGGCGAGCTCGCCGACCGGTTCGACCCGCGGCACGTCGCCGCCGTCGGCACGTTCCTCGCCTCGGAGCAGTGCACCCTGACCCGGCACATCCTCACCGTCGGCGGCGGCCGCGTCGGCCGGATCTTCCTGGGCGTCACCCCCGGCTGGTACGGCGGCGAAACCCCGGCGACCCCCGACGACATCCTCGGCGCCCTCGACGAGATCTGCTCCCTGGACGGCTTCATCGTCCCGGACAGCGGCGCCGACGAGGTCGAACTGATCCAGCAGGTACTTTCCGGAAAGTGAGCGATTGATGCCGGTCAGCGAAGTGCATCACGTGGCCATGACCGTGTCCGACGTGGACCGGGCCGCCGACTTCTACGAGAAGGCCCTCGGCTACCGCAGGACCCTGCGCAGCGACGTCGGCGGGCCGGGGATCGAGGTGTCCCTCGGCCTGCCGCCCGGCACCACCGGCAAGGTGCAGTACATGCAGGGCCCCAGCAAGATCGGGCAGCTCGAGCTCATCGAGTGGAACGGCACCAAGACCCGGACCGCGACCGGCGGGCACCTGGAGCTCGGCACGTTCCTGCTCAGCTTCGAGGTGCCCGTCGAGGAGATCGGCGACCTGCACCGGAAGATGACGGAGCTCGGCGCGGAATGCCTCGGCGAACCCAACCGGGTGCTGCTGGAGAACTACGGCTACATCACCGCGTTCGCGGCCCGCGACCTCGACGGCAACCTCCTCGAGTTCGTGTCGCTGCCCAGCCGGGAGGAGATCCTGGCGTACCGGAACGGCACCGCGAACTGATGGGCGCCGCGAACTTCGCCGAGACCCTACGGCTGCAGGCGCTGCGGCGCGCGGACCGGGAAGCCCTCGTCGACGGCGCCGACCGCTGGACCTACGCCCAGCTCGACGCCGACGTCGACCGGCACGCCGCGGCCCTGCTGTCCGCCGGCATCGGTGCTTCGGACCTGGTCGGGGTGCTCGGCCGCAACACCGCCACCTACGTCCTGGAGCTGCTCGCCCTCGCCCGGATCGGTGCGATCTCGGTGCCGCTGAACTGGCGGCTGCACGTCACCGAGCAGGCCTACGTCATCAACCAGGCCGGCATCACCTGCCTGCTCTACGACGACGACTTCGCCGACACCGCCGCGGAGCTCTGCGCCAAGACCGGGATCGCGACCGCGGTCGCCAACGGCGCGCAGGTGGTCGGCGACGCGCAGCCGCTGTCCGCGCTCCTCGACCGGCAGCCGGCCGGGGTCCGGGTCCCCGACGCGGAGAAGGCACCCGAGGACATCCACCGGCTGCTGTACACCTCCGGCACCACCGCACACCCGAAGGGCGTCATCCACACCTGCGGGAACCTCACCGCCAACCACCTCGCCCAGGTCCTCGAACTGGAGCTGACCCAGCACGACCGGATCCTGATCTCGGCGCCGCTCTTCCACGTCAGCGGGCTGGAAGCACCCGGGCTGGCGATCTTCACCGCCGGCGCGACGATGGTGCTCACGCCGACGTTCAAGGCCGCCGACATCGCCCGGATCGCGACCGGGGAACGCATCACCGGCATGGTCCTCGCCGCGCAGATCCTGTTCGGCCTGCTCGACCTGCCGGAGCCGCCGGACCTGTCGGCGCTGCGGTACCTGCTGTTCGCCGGGGTCGCGCCCACCGTGCGGCGGGACGTGAAGCGGCGCCTGCCGCACGTCCGGCTCATCGACACGTTCGGGATGACCGAACTGTGCAACGGCGTCTGCTACATGGACGCCGCGCACGAGGAGAGCAAGATGGGCGCGCTCGGCGCCCCGTTCCCCGGCGTGCACATCAGGATCGTCGACGAGCAGTTCCGGCAGGTCCCGCCCGGCACCGAAGGGGAGATCATCATCCGTGGCGCGAAGATCTCACCCGGGTACTGGAACGATGAGGAGACCAACCGGCGCACCCGCCGCGACGGCTGGTTCCTGACCGGCGACGTCGGCCGGATCGACGAGGACGGCTACCTGTGGTTCGTCGACCGGCGCACCGACCTCATCAAGTCCGGCGGGGAGAACGTCGCCGGCGCCGAGATCGAGCGGGTCATCGCGCAGCACCCGGACGTCGCCGAGGTCGCCGTCATCGGCGTCCCCGACCCGCAGTGGGACGAGGTGCCGAAGGCGTTCGTCATCCTCCGCGACGGCGCCGCGGCCACCGGCGCCGACATCCGCGAGCACTGCCGCGCCAACCTCGCCGGGTTCAAGGTGCCCAAGTACGTCGACGTGGTGGAGTCGCTGCCGCGCAACGACTCCGGCAAGGTCCTCAAGCGCGAGCTGAGGTCGGCGTGACGACCGCGAACATCGCCGCGATGCTGGGCGGCAACGCGCTGCGGTTCGGCGACGCCGACGCGCTCGTCTTCGAGGGCCGGCGGTGGACCCACCGGCAGCTGAACGAGGACGTCAACGCCCTCGCCGCGGGCCTGACCGCCGAGGGCGTCGGGCACGGCAGCCGGGTCGCGATCGTGGCCAACAACGTGCCCGAGTTCCTCATCCTGTCCCTCGCCCTGTCGAAGCTCGGCGCCGTGTTCGTCCCGCTCAACTACCGGCTCACCGCGGGCGAGCTCGCCCAGCTGCTCGGCCACGCCCGGGTGCAGTCGGTCGCGACCGTGCCGGAGTTCGCCGAGCTGACCGCCGCCGCGATCACCGACCTGCCCGGCGTGCGGAAGCTCGCGCTGGAGCCGATCGACGGGTGGGTCGACCTGCGGGCACTCGTCGAGGCGCACCGCGGCGCACGGGTCGCCGACGCCGAGCTGGCCGACGATGCCCTGCAGCGCATCATCTACACGTCCGGCACGACGAGCCTGCCCAAGGGTGTCATGCTCACCCACGGCAACGTGAACATGAACATGCACGCCCAGATCGTCGAGCTCGGCCTTCGCCCGACCGACCGGATCCTCAACTTCGCGCCGCTGTACCACGTCGGCGGCACCGACCTGCCCGGCTACGGCATCTGGCACGTCGGCGGCTGCATGGTGCTGCAACGCCGCTTCGACCCCGCCGCGGTGCGGCAGGCCATCGAGGCCGAGCGCATCACCGGCATGGTCATGGCCGCCACGATGCTCGACATGGTGCGCCGCTCGGACACGCCCGCGGACCTTTCGTCGGTGCGGTGGCTCATCTACTCGCAGGTGACCTCGGCGCTGTACGCGGTGGCGCGGGAACTGTTCCCCAACGCCCGGCTGATCGAGGGCTACGGCCTGACCGAGACGTGCAGCGGCCTCACGTACCTCGACCACGCCCACATGGAGTCCAAGCAGGGCTCCGTCGGCATCCCGGTGCCTTGGGTCCAGGTCCGGGTCGTGGACGCCGACGACAACGACGTGCCGGTGGGGGAGAACGGCGAGGTCGTCGCCCGCGGCCCGAAGGTGAGCCCCGGCTACCTCGACGACCCGGAGGCCACCGCGCACGCGTTCCGCGGCGGCTGGTTCCACACCGGCGACGTCGGCTGCTTCGACGCCGACGGCTACCTGTACATCCGCGACCGCCTCAAGGACATGATCCGCAGCGGCGGCGAGAACATGGCAAGCGCCGAGATCGAGAACGTCCTCGCCGACCACCCGCTCGTCCTCGCCGTCTCGGTGATCGGCGCGCCGCACCCGAAGTGGCAGGAGGTCCCGGTCGCGTTCGTCATCGGCCGGCCCGGCCTGACCGCGGAGTCGCTCATCGAACACGCCCGGCAGCGCCTTGGCAAGTTCAAGGTCCCGAAGGAGCTCTACCTCGTCGACGAGTTCCCGACCAACCCGTCCGGCAAGGTACTGAAGCGAACCCTGCGCGACCAGCGCCCCACGCTGCGTCCCGACTGGACCTACGAGCCGCTGCCGCACGACTGACAGCCATCAGCTCCCGCGGCGACTCGCCGGCAGAAGGCGGAGATCCTGGGCCTGCCGGCGCTTCGGCCTGGGGGTGTGCGGACCAGTTCGGCTCGCATTGAACCCGGACGCGTCCGGTCGTTGGCTAAGCGCTTCAGAGAGCGCTCCCAGGTGCCGGGCGGGCGGCGGGTGTCGCTGGTCAGCGTTCCTTACGGCGCCCTGGCCTGCGCGTGGGGCAGCAGTGTTCAGGGGTCGTTCGTTCCTCGCGAGGCATTGACACCCATCCAGGGTTGGTTCAAAGTGACGTCTGCGAGAGCGCTCTCTCACACCCCTGACACACCGCCGACACCCGAGCGTCACGAAGGAGTCCCCTATGGAGTGGTCGGAACCCGCCCCCGGCCATCGACGCCCATCCCGATCACCGATGAGCCGGCGCACCCTGCGCATGGCCGCCATCGTGATCGCGGTGGCGGCCATCCTGGTCACCTACATCACCGTCGTCACGACCCGTAACGCCGACGCCGCCGAGACCCTGCTGTCGCAGGGCAAGCCGACGACCGCCTCGTCGACCGAGAACGCCGGCACCCCCGCCAGTGCCGCGACCGACGGCAACACCGGCACCCGCTGGTCCAGCGCCTTCAGCGTCCCGCAGTGGATCCAGGTCGACCTCGGCTCCTCCCAGTCGATCACCCGGGTCGCGCTGAACTGGGAGGGCGCGTACGCCACCGCGTACCAGATCCAGACCTCCGCTGACGGCAACACCTGGACGAACGTCTACACCACTACGACCAGCACCGGCGGCCAGCAGAGCCTGCCGGTCACCGGCACCGGCCGCTACGTGCGGGTCAACGCGACCGCGAAGGCCACCCAGTGGGGCGTGTCGCTGTGGGAGTTCCAGGTCTTCGGCGGTACCCCTGACAACCCCGGCACCTGCGGCACCACCAACGCGGCCCAGGGCAAGCCGGCCACCGCGTCGTCGACGGAGAACGCCGGTACCCCGGCCTCGGCCGCGTTCGACGGCAACACCGGCACCCGCTGGTCCAGCGCGGCCGCTGACCCGCAGTGGCTCCAGGTCGACCTGGGCTCGGCCGTGTCCGTCTGTGGCGTCTCGCTGAACTGGGAGGCCGCGTACGCGACCGCCTACCAGATCCAGGTGTCCACCAACGGCACGAGCTGGACGAACATCTACAGCACGACCGCCGGCACCGGTGGCGTGCAGACCCCGGCCGTCACCACGACGACCGGTCGCTACGTGCGCGTGAACGGCACCGCCCGGGCCACGGTCTACGGCTACTCGCTGTGGGAGTTCCAGGTCTTCACCGGTTCCGGCCCGTCGAACCCGACGTCGCCCTCGCCCTCGACGTCGTCCAGCGGACCGACGCTGCCGACCTCCGACACGCCGGACTTCGGCCCGAACGTGCGGATCTTCGACGGGTCCTCGTCGGCGGCGACCATCCAGGCGGCCGTCGACGCGGCCTTCAACGCGCAGCTGCGCAGCCCGACCGCGCAGTTCGGCACCCAGCGCCACGTGTTCCTGTTCAAGCCCGGCACGTACGGGCGGGTCTGGGCCAACGTCGGCTTCTACACCACGGTCGCCGGTCTCGGCATCAACCCCGACGACGTGACGATCAACGGCGCGGTCAACGTCGACTCCGGCTGGAACTACGGCGACGAGTCCAACGCGACGCAGAACTTCTGGCGCAGCATGGAGAACCTGTCGATCGTGCCGGAGGGCGGCATCAACCGGTGGGCCGTCTCCCAGGCCGCCCCGATGCGCCGCGTGCACATCAAGGGCAACCTGACCCTGGCCCCGTCCAACCAGGACAACGGGCAGGGCTACTCCAGCGGTGGCTACCTGGCCGACTCCGTCGTCGACGGCTACGTGACCTCTGGCTCGCAGCAGCAGTGGTACACCCGCGACAGCCGGATCCAGCGCTGGGACGGCGGCGTCTGGAACATGGTCTACTCCGGCGTGCAGGGCGCCCCGCCCAACGCGTTCCCGAACCCGCCGCACACCACCCTCGCGACCACCCCGGTCACCCGCGAGAAGCCGTACCTGTACGTCGACAGTGCCGGCCTGTACCGCGTCTTCGTGCCGAACATCCGGCGCAACTCCGCGGGCGCCACCTGGCCGAACACGCCCGGCACCTCGATCCCGATGCGGAACTTCTACGTCGCCAAGCCCGGTGACAGCGCCGCCCGGATCAACACCGCCCTCGCCCAGGGCCTGAACCTGTTCTTCACCCCGGGCACCTACTCCCTCGACCAGACGATTCGGGTCACCCGGGCCGACACGGTGGTCACCGGCATCGGCTACCCGACCCTGATCCCGGTCGGCGGCGTCGAGGCGCTGAACGTCGCCGACGTCAACGGGGTCAAGGTCAGCGGCCTGACCTTCGACGCCGGCACGACCAACAGCCCCACGCTGATGACGGTCGGCACGGCCGGTGCGCACACCGACCACGCGGCGAACCCGATCAGCATCCAGGACGTGTTCTTCCGCATCGGCAGCAGCGTCCAGGGCAAGGCCACCACCACCCTCGCCGTGCACAGCGATGACACGATCATCGACCACATCTGGGCCTGGCGGGCCGACCATGGCGGCGCACCCACCGGCTGGACGGTGAACACCGGCGACACCGGCCTCCTCGTGAACGGCGACGACGTCCTCGCCACCGGCCTGTTCGTCGAGCATTACCAGAAGTACGAAGTGATCTGGAACGGCAACCGCGGCAAGACGATCTTCTTCCAGAACGAGAAGCCGTACGACGTGCCCAACCAGGCAGCCTGGATCGGCCCTCGCGGCAACGGTTACGCCGCCTACAAGGTCGCCGACACCGTCACCGACCACGAACTGTGGGGCGGCGGCGTGTACTGCTACTTCAACGTCAGCCCCGCCGTCCGCGTGGACCGAGGCTTCGAGGTGCCCAACCGGACCGGCGTCCGGCTGCACAGCGTCATCACGGTCTCCCTCGGTGACGTCGGCACCATCGCCAACGTCGTCAACGACACCGGCGGCGCCGTCCCCAACCCGGCCGGCAACACCACCCCGCGCCAGGTCGTGAACTACCCCTAACCCCCCAACCCAACGCAACACTGACGTGACCCAGGCGGCCACCGGTGCAACCCGCACCGGTGGCCGCTCGGCCATGGTGTCGATGTTGAACCGGCTGCCTTCGGTACACGTGAAATCGGGTGTGGCCCGGCCGCCTTCCGTGCCACCCTTGCCCGACGTCATCGCTGCGAAGGAGAGCCCGGTGACAGCCCAAGACCGCGTCCAGGACCTCAACCGGCAGGCGTGGGACCATGCCGTCGACCGTGGCGACAATCCGTACACCCACATCGTCTCCTCCGCGCGCGTGGCCGCGGCTCGACGAGGCGACTGGTCACTGACCGTCAGCGAGCAGCGGCCAGTGCCGAGACACTGGCTTGAACCACTCGCCGGGGCTCGGGTGCTCTGCCTGGCTTCGGGTGGCGGGCAACAGGCGCCGATCCTGGCCGCTGACGACACCGCCACCGTCGAAGAACTCCGCCACGAACGAGCACAACTCCCGATACCGACCTGATCGCCCCACGCACCGACCCGCCGCGCACGCAAAGATGGCGAGATGCTTGATCACGTTCCGCGCTGTGCCGTCGATCAACACGTCAGCGGCCGGAACAGCCGTCGCTCGCCGCAGGCCGCACGGACCCAGTCGCGCTCAGGCCTGCTCTGTCGCCGGTCTGGCGCGGGTCGCCGCGATCGCCTCCTCGGCTCGGCCCGCGCGGATCAACGCCTTCGCCAACAGCATGCGGGACCATCTTTCGGTGGCCGGGCTGAGCATGGCGATGGCCTCGTCCGGTGGACCGTGGTCGGTCAGCAGGGCGGCCAGGCGTTCGCGGGCGTACCCGCTGCCCGCCTCGGGATCCGCTCGCAGCTCGGCGATCGCCTGCTCGTAGCGGCCGCATTCGACCAACGCCTCGATCCATTCCAGGCGCAGTCTGACCGGGTCCGGCCAGACCTCGGCGACGACCTCGGCCACAGCGGCCCGTGCCTCGTCCAGGCGGTCGTGCTCGATCAGCAGCACGCACAGCGGGCGCAGCACGGCCGGCTTCGCGACGGCCGCCGTCCGCAGCACGGTGACCGCCTCGTCGACCCGACCGTGCCGGGCCAGCAGGTCGGCGAGAAGGCACGGCTCGTCCTGGCGGACAACCCGCCCCAGTTCCGCCGCCGCGGCGTAGTGGGGCAGGCCGTGCTGCTCGTGAGTGCGGCGCACCCGTGCGGCGCGGGGCGCCAGCACCGCCACCGCGTTGTCGATGCGGCCCTGTTCCTCGTGCCAGCGAGCGAGTCGATGCGCGCCGTACCTACGTCCGCTGCGGTCGTCACCGGCGGCGAACTGCGCGAGCGCCGCGGGGTCGTGACGGGCGAGCAGATCGGCCAGGTGTTCGGCGTCCGCGATGTTGTACGGCCCTTCGCGGCGAAGGCCGTCGGACAGCGCGGCAATCGCCTCCTCCAGCCGGCCGCCGCGTTCCAGCACGGACGCCAGCAGGCTCTCCAGGCCGAGCCGCCCGGCGTCGATCCGCGACCGCAGCAGCTCGATCACCTCGTCGTCGCGGCCCAGGCCGCGGGTCAGTTCGACCGGCACGTCGATCGGGTACATGTAGTCAACGAGGCCCTGCCGCAGCATGGCGAGCACGTCGTCGGCACGGCCCTGTTGGATCAGCAGCGTCCCGAGGCGTTCCACGGCCTCGGGATGGCCCTCGTCGGCGTACGGGCGCAGCATCACCATCGCCGCGTCGACGTCGCCGGACTCCGCGAGGTACCCGGCGTAGTCGTCCACGACCCGCGCTGCCCAGTCCGTACCGACGAAGGGCCGCAGCAACGTCAGGGCTGCCGCCGGCGGCTCGCCGCGGGCCCGCAGCAGCCGTGCCAGCATTTCGGCGCATTCGTAGTCGCCGTCGTCAGCCTCGCGGCGCAGCAGGTCCAGATGTCCGTGCTCCGCGAGCAGCCGCACGACCGATTGCGGCAGCCCATCCCATGGGGACCTGGCAGCGTCCATGGGAGGCACCCTAACCTCGCGCCTTCCGTCAAGGATGCAGCGGTGCCGTGGCGTGGAACGGGGACCGTGCCGCGGCCGAGCGAAGCCGATCAGTCCGGCTGGCAGTCCCGGCGGAACGATCGAGTGGCTGGTCGACGATTGACGTCGACCGCGTGGCCGCCCAGTCCTGTCAACCAAGGTTGACAGAGGCTCGTGTGTCAAGTTAGGTTGACAGGCATGTCGATCCTGGCTGACGCATCGGTGCTTGACGTGGTCGTTGTCGGGGCCGGGCCGACGGGGCTGCTGCTCGCCGGTGACCTTGCCGGTGCAGGCGTCCGTGCGGTCGTTCTCGACCGCATCGCCGAGCCGGTCCAGATCCCGAAAGGGAACGGCGTTGTCGGTCGGGCCGCGCTGGAGTTGCGGCGGCGCAAGCTCCTGCGGGGCACCGGGCTGCGGGTGGTGCGGCCACCGCGGTTTCGCTTCGGCCCGCTCACCCTCGAGCTCGGCCTGCTGCGCGGTCCGCTGCACGTGCTCCCGGTGCCACAGCACCGCCTGGAGAGCCTGCTGGCGGAGCGCGCCGTGCGCCTCGGTGCCACAGTATTGCGTGGGCACGAGGTCACCGGGTTCGAGCAGGACGGCAACGGGGTGACCGTCCAGGCCACCGCCGAAGGCTCGTCCGTCGAGCTGCGCGCCCGGTACCTCGTAGGTTGCGACGGCGCACACAGCTTTGTGCGCAAGAGCCTCGGCATCGGCTTCCCCGGCAGCACGAGCACCAACATCTCCCGGCTGGCCCGGGTCACCATCCCGGCGGGAGCCGTGGCCCGGGTCGGCGATCGCATCCACCTGCGCGGCATCGGCCGGCTCGTGCCCTTCCAGCCCAACCGGACCGCACACGGGTCGATCACCATTGCCCCCGCCGATGTGCTCGACCGCGCTGCCCCGGATGACCTGTACATCGTCAGCACGCACGAACCGCGCGGTGACAGCGAGCCGACCAATGAGCTGAGCGACGACGAGCTGCGGGCGAGCCTTCGCCGCGTCCTGGGTGCCGATCTGCCGTACACGACGGCCTCTGCCGCGAGGAGCGTCGTCGCGAACAGCCGGCACGCGGAACGGTACCGCGACGGCAGGGTCTTCCTCGCCGGCGACGCCGCGCACATCTTCAGCGCCGGCGGCTCCGCCATCAACGCCGGCCTGCTCGACGCCGTCGCCCTCGGCAAGACCCTCGCCGCGGTACTGCGCGGCGCAGCGCCGCAGACCCAGCTCGATGCCTACCAGTCGGAGCGGCACCCCGCCGCGCGACGCACCCTCGCGCTCACGCGCCTGCAGGTCGCGCTCGAAGCCGGCGACGAGACCGGCGAGGCACTGCGCGACGTGCTCGGCGGGCTGATGCAGGACCGCGCCACCGCGCGCCGGATCGCGACGCTCATCGAAGGCTGAGCGGCCGTCTCCGCGCGGCGCCGCACGGACGGTGGGGCGGGGCAACCTTGAGCGGGTGGTGCGGGTCTATCTCTCCGATGGTCATGTACGTTGCGGGCCGGAGGATGGATGCGCGGGATGGCTCGTGGCGGGTGGCTGTCGCTGGCGCCGTGGCGGCGGGCGCCGTTGTTGCTGCTGCGGCGGCCCAGTGTGGCCGTCGCGATCGCGGTCGCGACGGCGGTGGCGGTCCTGCCGGCGGCGGCCGGTCCGCTGTTCCTGTCGTCGGCCGGCAGCGCGACGCTGCGGGCGAGGAGCGCCGCGGTGTGCCCGGCGGCCCTGGGATCGCAGGTGATCGCGCCGGAGCGGGCCGTCGACCCCGCCGTGCTGGCGGCGGCGGTGACGCAGGAGGCGCAGGCTGCGGCGGACGGGCTCGGCGACCCCGCCGTGACCCTGGTCAGCGCGCAGGTGGCGGTCGGCGACAACAGGGTCAACATCGCCGGGCGGAGCGGCTTCGAGGGGCACGTCCAGCGGATCGCCGGCGGTCCCGGCCACGGACTGTGGCTGCCTGACCGGTTCGCGGCCGAGCACGGGCTGCGGCCCGGGGACACCCTCACGATCTCCCCGAACGTCGAGGCGTGGACCGCCGACGGCCGGCGGCAGGTCTGGCAGCCGACGGCGGTGCCGGTCGTGGCGATCTACCGGGACCTGCGCGACCGGTCCGGCGACGACCCGTTCTGGTGCGGCATCGCGACGCTGTACCGCGGCGACCCGGCCCAGCAGGCGGGCGGCCTCGGCAGCGACGTGCCGGTGCTCGACCTGCTCCTCGCCGACCGGGCGACCATGCTGGCGGTCGCGAGCGGCGCGCACATCCAGACCGCCCAGCGCATCGAGCGGGCCCCGGCGACGATCGACCTGACCGCGTCCGAGGCGACCCGGCTCGCCGCCGGCATCACCGCCATGCACGACCGCCTGCGCACCACCGCGTACGACGGCCGGATCCTGTACCGCACCGCCCTGCCGCCGCTGGCGGGCCGGGCGGCGCTGGTCGAGCGGGAGCTGCGCGGGACGGTGCTGCCGATCAGCGCCGGCGGCCTGCTGGTCGGCCTGTCGGTCGTGATGGCGGCGGGCGCGTTCTGGGTCCGCCGCCGCGAACGGGAGCTCGTCGTCCTCGCCACGTTCGGCGCGACCGCGCGCTGGCTGGGGGTCAAGGCCGCCCTGGAGGCGTTGCCCGCCCTCGCCGCCGGCGCCGCGGGCGGCTGGGCCCTGGCCCGGCTCCTGGTCACGCAGGTGGGGCCGAGCAGCGACGTGTCGGGCGCGGCGCTGGCGCAGTCGCTGATCGCCGCGGTGTCCGGGTTCCTCGTCGCGACGGCGGTGCTGGGCGTGACCGCGGGCGTCGCCTGCCGGCCCCTGACCGGCGTGCCCAGCCCCGAAGCACGTGCCCGGCGCCGGCTGGCCGCGGCGCCGTGGGAGCTGCTGCTGCTCGCCGCCGCGGCCGGGTACTGGTCGACCGGCGGCGACCGCTCCATGGTGCGGCTCGGCAGCCAGTACGGGACCATGGTGCAGATCCCGGCGAAGCTGCTCGTCGTGCCGATGCTGGCGATCCTGTGCCTCTGCGTCCTCGGCGCGCGCCTGGCGACGGCGGCCGTCAGGCGCCGGACCCGCACGACGACGGCGGCGCGGTCGGCGGTGCGGCTGCTGTACCGGCGGCGGCTGCGACACTCCGCCGCGGCGGCGGTGACCCTCGCCCTCATCACCGCGGTGCCCGTCGCGGTGGCCGTCTACGGCGCGACGGCGACCGGGACCGTCAGCGCCACGCTCGCCGCGCAGGCCAGGCTCGGCGCCGGCAGCGACGTGGTGATCACCCTCGCCGAGCCGGGTGTGGTCCCCGCGGCCCTCGCCGGCCGGGCCACGCCGGTGCTGCGCCTGGACTACGTGCAGCTCGACGACCAGCAGGTGTCGCTGCTGGCGGTCGACCCTGCGACGTTCGCCCGCGATGCGTACTGGGACGACCGCCTCGACGACACCACCCTCGCCGAGGCGACCCGCGCCCTGCGCGCGCCACCCGGCGGCGGTCTCGCGGCGGTCGCGTCCGCGCCGGTGCCGGACGGCGCGGCCACGATGACGTTCGGCGGCGACGCGCCCGTCGAGCTGGACGTCACGTCCCTGGCGGCGCTGCCCGCCCCGCGCGGCGGGTATCCGGTCCTGCTCGTCGACCGGGCGGCGCTCGGCGAGGAGGCGCTCGCTCGGGCCGTGCCGCAGCTGTGGGTGCGCGGCGACCCGGCCCCGATCCGCGCGGCCGTCGACGCGGCGGGCCTGCGGGTCGCGGTGTTCTCCGTCGCCGACGACCGCCACGCGAGCACGTTCTACCAGCCGGTGACGTACACGTTCGCCTACCTGTCCGCGCTGTCGCTGCTCACCGCGACGGTGGCGATGGTGGGGTTCCTGCTGTACCTGGAGTCGCGGCTGCGGGTGCTGCGGCGCGGCTACGTGATGCTCCGGCTGATGGGGCTGCGCTCCGCGGTGCAGGGGTGGCTGCTGCTGGCGGAGTTCGCGGGCTCCCTCGTCGCCGGGTGCGCGGCCGGGCTCGGCCTGGCGGTCACCGCCGCCGTGACGGTCCGCGACCAGCTCAACGTCGACCCGGCCGCGGCGCCGGGCACCGTGCTGTCCTTCCCCTGGTCGGTGTTGGCCGGCCTGCTCACGGCGGTCAGCTGCTTCGCCGTCCTGGTGGCGGCGGTGACCCACTGGCGGCTCACCCGCAGCCGGACCTCGGAGGTGCTGGGTGACATCGACTGAACAGGGCGCCGGCTGCGTCGGGGTCTCCCGCTCGTACCGCGTCGACGGCCACCTGGTGCCCGCCCTGGTGGACGTGGACGTCAGCGCCCCCGCCGGCATGATCACCGCGGTGATCGGCCCGTCGGGCTCCGGCAAGTCGACCCTGCTGCGCCTGCTGACCGGCATGGACAGCCCCGACGAGGGCACGGTCACGATCGCCGGGCAGGACCTCGGCACGCTGCCGGCGGCCGGCCGCGCCCGGCTGCGCCGCGAACGGCTGGGGCTGGTGCGCCAGGACCCCGGCGACAACCTCCTCGCCTACCTGACGGTCCGCCAGCATGTCCGGCTCGCCGCGCAGATCCGCGGCGTGCCCGAGGCGACCGGCGAGGCGCTGCTGGAGCCGCTCGGCATCGCCGGCAGGGCGGACCACCTGCCGCACCAGTTGTCCGGCGGAGAGCGGCAACGGGTCGCGATCGCGTTCGCCGCCGTCGGCCCGCCGTCGGTGCTGGTGGCGGACGAGCCGACCGGCCAGCTCGACCACGGCAACGTCGACGCGGTCGTCACCGCCCTGCGGGTCATCGCCGACGCCGGCGTGGCGGTCATCGCGGCCACCCACGACCCCGCCGTCTGGCAGCGCGCCGACCGGGTGGTCCGGCTGCAGGCCGGCCGGGTCGTACGGGGGATGCTGTGACGACGCCGGTGGTGACGACCCACTCGGTCACGCGCCGCTACCCGGGCGCGGGAAGGGTCACCGCGCTCGACGGGGTCTCGGTGGAGATCCACGCCGGCGAGCTGACCGTCGTGGCGGGCCCGTCCGGCTCGGGCAAGACCACCCTCATCAGCGTCCTGGCCGGGCACGAGCGGCCGGACGCCGGCACGGTGCGGACGCGGCTCGGCAGCCGGTGGCACGAGACGAGCTTCGTGCCGCAGTCGCTCGCCCTCCTGCCGGAGCTGAGCATCCGGGAGAACGTCGAGCTGCCCGCGCTGCTGTCGGACCGCACCGGGTCCGACACCGACGAGCTGCTGCGGACGCTGGACCTCGCGCACCTCGCGGACCGGCTGCCCGCGCAGGTGTCCGGCGGGGAGCAGCAGCGCGCGTCCCTCGCCCGGGCCCTGCGCCTGTCGCCCGCGCTACTGCTGGCCGACGAGCCGACCGGACACCAGGATCCCGCCCGCGTCCAGCTGCTCCTGGACGTGCTGCGGGCACACGCCCACGCGGGCAACGCCGTGGTCGTCGCCAGCCACGACGAGCAGGTGATCGCCGGTGCCGACCGAGTCCTGACCCTGCGCGACGGCCGGCTCGCCGCGGACACCCGCCCCGCCGCCGAGAGTCCTGCCCCGCGCGGCTGACGGCGGCTTCGCCAAGGGCGGTCCGGGGCAGAAGTCCCGGGCTGGACAGGCCCGCCGGGCGGCGCAACGATCGGGGGATGGTCGAGCCGGATGTCTCGCAGGCGCTGCGGACCGGGCCCTTCGCCGTGGCGTTGGACGTGGCGGTCGAGGCGAGCGGGCTGACCCTGGAGCGGCTCGCCGTGTTGCTGGGGGAGCGTGGTGTCGGGCTGTCGCGGGCCACGCTGTCGTACTGGCGGTCCGGCCGGTCGCGGCCCGAACGCGCCGGGTCGCTCGCCGCGTTGCCGGTGCTCGAGGACATCCTCGCGGTGCCGGCCGGGTCGCTGACGGCGCTGCTGCGGGCGCGGGGGAGTGAGCCCCGCTGGGCGCACCGGCCGCGGGGGTCGGTGTCGCGGCGGCGGTTGTGGCCGGGGCGGCCGGCGCTGCTGGTGGACATCGACGCGCCGCCGGACGGGCAACTGGAGTTCCTCGCCATCGACGACCTGTTCGTCGTCGAGAGCGGCGCGACGCGCCTGCTACAGGTGCGGCTGGTGGTCCGGGCCATGCGCGACAACGTGACCCGGGCCGTCGTGTTCTACGAGGCGGACCACGACGGGCCGCCACCGCAGTGGACCGGCTTCTCGCACTGCCGGCCCGGCCGGGTCCGCACCGAAGGCCGGGTCAGCGTGGCCGAGCTGATCCTCGGGCACCGGCTGCACGTCGGCGAGCACGCCGTGCTGAAGTACGAGCTCCGGTTCGCGGTCGGGCCCGAGGCCACCGACCGGTACTACCGCACGTTCACCCGGCCGTGCCGGCTGTGGGCCTGCCAGGTGGTCTTCACCGGTGCCCTGCCGGCGCGGGTCCTCGGCTACCGGCAGCGCCACCTCGGCGACGACCCGGCCGACGTGACGGAGCTGTGGACCGGCGACGACCGCACCGCGGTGACGGTGGTCGAGGACGTCCGGCCCGGCATCGTCGGCTTGTACTGGCGCACGTAACAGTCGTAACAGTTGCGCGTAACACCGGAAAAGCCTGGTCCGCGCCGTGTCAAGGCGGCGTAACTTACGCGGGACAAAGACCTTCTCCATCGACGTGCGCCGTTCTTAGGGTGTCGGCACCATCCGAGCCACCCGAAGGACGTGACGATCACCATGCGAACCCGTCGCCTGCTCACGGCGGCCGTCGTGACAGTGCTGAGCCTGGCACTGACACCCGGCACCGCCTGGGCCGAACCCGAAGGGACCGTGCGGCACAACGCCAGCAGACCGGTCCCCGGCGCCTATCTGATCTCGTTGAAGACCGGGGCCGTCGCGGCCGCCGACACGCAGGCCGTCGCCGAGGCGGCCGTCGCCCGGTACGGCGGCCGGCTGCACTCCGTCTACCGCAGGACGATGTCCGGCTACGCCGTGGAAGGGCTGTCCGAGCAGGCGGCCCGCCGGATCGCGGCCCGGCCCGAGGTCGCCCGGGTCACCCAGTCCGGCACCGCCGGGATCGGCGCGACCCAGCAGAACCCGCCGAACTGGGGCGTGGACCGCATCGACCAGCGCGACCTGCCGCTGAGCCGCTCCTACACGTACGACGACGCGGCCGCCGGCCAGGGCGTGACCATCTACGTCGTGGACACCGGCATCCGCTTCAGCCACAGCGAGTTCGAGGGCCGCGCGAAGCTCGGCGTGGACTTCGTGTCCCCGTCCACCAACGGCGGCGACTGCCACGGTCACGGCACGCACGTCTCCGGCATCGCGGCCGGCAAGACCTACGGCGTGGCGAAGAAGGCGAACCTGGTCTCGGTGCGGATCCTCGGCTGCCAGGGCACGGGCCAGGACATCGACGTCACCCGCGCCGCCGAGTGGATCACCGCGAACGCGGTCAAGCCCGCCGTGGTGAACCTGTCCGTCTACACCGACGACCCCGACATCGCCGCGGACGGCATCCGCGCCTCGATCGCCTCCGGCGTCCAGTGGTCGCTGATCACCGGCAACAACGGCGGCAACGCGTGCAACTACGGGCCGGGCGGGCAGATCCCGGAAGGGGTCCAGGTCGGCAACGCCACCTCCAGCGACACGAAGGCCGGCGACTCCAACTACGGCACCTGCATGGACCTGTTCGCGCCCGGCAGCAACGTGCTGTCCGCGTACCACACGTCCGACACCGCCAGCACCACGATGTCGGGCACGTCGATGGCGGCGCCGCACGTCGCCGGCGCGGTCGCGACCTACCTGACCGGTCACCCGTCCGCCACGCCGGCGCAGGTCCACGCGTGGGTGACGGACAACGCCAGCACCGGCAAGATGTCCGGGCTGCCGGCGGGCACGCCGAACAAGCTG
The DNA here is from genome assembly GCF_040614215.1 of Dactylosporangium sp. NPDC006015. NCBI lineage: Bacteria > Bacillati > Actinomycetota > Actinomycetes > Micromonosporales > Micromonosporaceae > Dactylosporangium > Dactylosporangium sp. NPDC006015. Next base: position 384,985 of record NZ_JBEXUD010000004.1, on the reverse strand, counting down.
CTGTACGTCCCGGCCGCCGGCGGCCCGCCGCCGACCGGCGACTACACGCTGTCGGCGAGCCCGGCGTCGGCGACGGTGCAGGCCGGCGGCTCGGCCACCAGTACCATCGCCGCGACCGCGACCGGCACCGCCGTCCCCTCCGTGGTCGGCGGGCAGCCCACCACGGTCGAGCAGCACCCCTACATGATCTCGCAGCGCCGCGAGGGCAGCAGCTTCCCCGGCCAGCAGTCGTGCTCGTCGACGCTCATGGGGCCGCACACAGTCCTCACCGCGGCGCACTGCCTGATGGAGAACCCGGGCCGCAAGTGGTACGTGTACGGCGCGACCAACGTCAACGACCCCGGGTTCGTCGCGGAGATCGCGTCGTCCTGGGTGCATCCGCAGTACACCGGATGGCAGCAGGGCTATGACGTCGCCGTCGTGACCCTCGACCGGGACGTGCCGGTGCCGGCCGGCATGACCTACCCGACGCTGAACACCTCCACGTCCAACAACACCCCCGGCACGATGGGCATGGCGATCGGCTGGGGCAAGACCGGCGCCGACACCTACTCGGAGGTGCTGCGCAAGGCCGACGTGCCGGTCGCGCCGGACTCCGGCTGCCAGGGCCGCTACACCGGCCAGTACAAGACGCCGGCGATGCTGTGCACCGGCTACGCCGACGGCCACGCGGGGGCCTGCGTCGGCGACTCCGGCGGCCCCTACCTGGTCGGCAACACCGTGGTCGGCGTGTTCTCGTGGATGTCGACCGCCTGCGACTGGTACGCCGTCTACACCAGGGTGTCGACCTACGCCGCCGAGATCGCGGCGCAGCTGCCGGGCGGCAACCCGCCGCCGGGCGGCGACATCACCCTGTCGGCGACCGGCCTGCCCAGCGGCGCGACCGCGTCGTTCAGCCCCGGGAGCATCAGCACCGGCGGCACGGCCACGCTGACCGTCACCACGTCCGCCGGCACGCCGGCCGGCACCTACCCGATCACGGTCACCGGGACGAAGGGCGCCACCACCGCGCAGGCCACCTTCACCCTCACCGTGCAGGGCGGCGGCACCCCCGGCCCGCTCGCGCTGACCAACCCGGGCACGCAGAACTCCGTCGTGGGCAGGCCGGCCGCGCTGACCCTGCGGGCGCAGGGCGGCACCACCCCCTACCGCTTCACAGCGTCCGGGCTGCCGACCGGCCTCACCCTGAACCCGTCCACCGGTGTCGTCAGCGGCACCCCGACGACGTTCCAGACCGCGAACGTCACCGTCACGGTGACCGACGCGGCCGGCCGCACCGCGCGGGCGACCTTCTTCTGGTTCGTCATGCCCTTCTGAACCACGCTGGCGCGCCCGGTCACCCCGGGCGCGCCGGCGGTCAGCGGGCGTTGCGGAGCAGGGCCAGGGTGTGCACGAGGGAGAAGCGGCGGGTGCCGCCGCCGAGCTCGTCCCACGGCTTCTTCCACGGCATGCGGCGGGCCACGTCCCAGGCGGTGTCGCCGGGGCCGGCGATGGTCCGGGCCTGGTCGACCTCGGCCTGGTGGAAGGCCTTGAGCTCCTCGGCGCGTCCGGCGACCTCACGGTACGGGAACTGGTGGGCCGGGCAGGCGATCGCGGCGCCGAGGTCCCGGATGCGGTCCAGGGAGCGGAACAGGTCCCCGGCGGGGTCGTCGCCGGGGCGGTTCACGATGGCGAGCTGGGTCGGGCCCTCGGCCATCATCGTGTCGCCGGTGAAGACCAGCCCGCGGGTGTCGAAGTACACGGTGTGCCCGTACGTGTGGCCGGGGGCGTGCAGGGCGCGGATCGTCACGTCGCCGAAGCCGAGCTCGGTGTCGCCGGTCAGCGCGGTGTCCAGGCGCAGCGACTCGTGGTGCTCGGCGACCTTCACCGCGTCGGCGTACATGCCGTCGACGACGTCGCGCGGCGCGCCGGTCAGGTCCAGGGCGGTGCGCAGCTGCTCGAGGAAGCCGCCGCGGACGCCGTGCATCGCGGCGAAGTCGTCGGCGGCGCCCATCATCACCCGGGCACCGGACACGGCGCGGACCTGGTCGGCGAACCCGACGTGGTCGGGGTGGTTGTGGGTGATGAGGACGGTGCAGATCGCCTCGACGGAGTGCCCGATCGCGGTCAGGGACCGCCGGAACGACGCCCAGCAGGACGGGTGGTCGTAGCCGGCGTCGATGAGGACCAGCCCCGCCCGGGTCTCGATGAGGAACACGGTGACGGCCCGCAGCGCGCTGCCGTGCAGGGGCACCGGGACGGCCCACACACCGTCGATGACCTGGGCGGGAGTGGGGACCTCACGGGCGCGGTAGCTGGCGGCGTGCGCCTCGCTCACGGGTATGGACATCGCGGGGGCCCTCCCTTACTGTTGGCAAGAACATACCGGATGGTCGGAATTTAGTTCAAGGAGTCCGATGACCGAGGAGCGGACCGGTTTCCGGCTGTGGGCAGCCGCCGAACCGGACTTGTGCGCGATCGTGACCGCCGACGACCGGCGGATCTCCTACGGTGCGCTGTTCGCCGAGGTCAACCGGATCTCGCACGGCCTGCGCACCCGCGCGGGGCTGCGGGTCGGCGACACCGTCGCGGCGGTGATGACCAACAGTCCCGGCATGGTCGCGCTGTACCTCGCGGCGATGCAGTCCGGGCTGTACCTGGTGACCCTCAACTACCACCTGACCGAGCCCGAGGTCGCCCACATCCTCGCCGACAGCGGGGCCAAGGTCGTCGTCGCCTCCGAGCGGGTCGAGACGGTGGTGCGAGCCGCCGCTCCGGACGACACCAAGGTCTACATCGACGGCACGACGATGCACGAGCTCACCGACGGGATGCCGGACACCAGCCCGCAGGACACCCCGGCCGGCTCGCTGATGATGTACACCTCCGGCACCACCGGCCGCTCCAAGGGGGTGAAGCGCCCGCTCAGCGGCATCGACGCGGACACCGGCGCGCGCACCTACGTGTGGCTGTTCGCCGAGTTCGGGATGCAGCGCGCCGCGTTCGGGTCGTGGCTGGTGTCGGCGCCGCTCTACCACTCCGCCAACATCACCCCGGCGATGGGCGCGCTGCACGCCGGCGGCACCCTGGTCCTGATGGACGGCTGGACCCCGGAGGGGTTCCTGCGCCGGGTCCAGGAGCAGCGGGTCACCGGCACCAGCATGGTGCCGACGCACTTCTACCGGCTGCTGCAGCTGCCCCGCGAGGTGCGCGACGGCTACGACGTCTCCTCCCTCGCCTACGTGCTGCACGGCGCGGCGCCGTGCCCGCGGGAGGTGAAGCAGCGGATCCTCGACTGGTTCGGCCCGGTGGTGTACGAGTACTACGGCTCGACGGAGGTCGGCACCACCGTCGCCCGGCCGCACGAGTGGCTCGCCCACCCCGGCACCGTCGGCCGGCCCGCCTCGATCTCCACCCTGAAGATCCTCGACGAGCAGGGCGCCGAGGTCCCCGTCGGGCAGACCGGCATCGTGTACATGCGCCAGGGCAACGACAAGGTCGAATACCACAACGACCCGGGCAAGACCGACGGCGCCCGCCGCGACGGCCTCATGACGGTCTGGGACGTCGGGCACGTCGACGAGGACGGCTTCCTGTACATCACGGGCCGGGCAGCCGAGCTGATCCTGGTCGGCGGGGTCAACGTCTACCCGGCCGAGATCGAGGCGGCGCTGCTCACCCACGAGTGGGTCGCCGACGCCGCCGTCATCGGCGCGCCCGACCCCGAGTTCGGCGAGGTCCCGCAGGCGCACCTTGTCCTGCGCGACGGCGCCCCCGACGGGGACACGGTCGTCGCGGCGCTGCGGGCGCACCTGGAGACCCTGCTGGCGAAGCCGAAACGCCCGCGCGACTACGTCGTGCACGACGCGCTGCCGCGGGACCCGAACGGGAAGTTGTACAAGCAGCGGCTCAGGCCGGTAGGGGAGGTCACCGCCCATGGACTTCGATGACAGCGACACCGACCTGGCGTTCCGCCGGGAGGCCGGCGCCTGGCTCGACGAGGCGCTGCGGGACGTGCCCGACCAGGAGGAGCTGACCCAGGAGCAGCGCGAGCACTGGTCCCGGGTCTGGCAGGACCGGCTGTGCGCCGGCAACTGGGCCGGGCTGTCGTGGCCGGCCGAGCACGGCGGCCGCGGCATGGACTCCCTCGCCCAGGCGATCTTCAACGAGGAGGCGGCCGTCCGCGGCGCCCCCTACCCGCTCAACGGCGTCGGCATGATGCTGGCCGGGCCGACGATCATCGCCCACGGCACCCGCGAGCAGCAGGCCCGGCACCTGCCCGGCATCCTGCGCGGCGACGAGTACTGGTGCCAGGGCTTCAGCGAGCCCGGCTCCGGCTCGGACCTGGCCAGCCTGCGCACCGCCGCGACGAAGGTGGACGGCGGCTGGCTGGTCAACGGGTCGAAGATCTGGACGTCCAACGCGCACAACGCCTCCAAGTGCCTGCTGCTCGCCCGTACCGACGCCGCCGCACCGAAACATCAGGGCATCAGCTACCTGCTGGCCCCGATGGACCGGTTCACGGTCCGGTCCCTGGTGATGATCAACGGGGACACCGAGTTCAACGAGATGTTCCTCGACGACGTGTTCGTGCCCGACGAGGACGTGCTCGGCGGGGTCGGTAACGGGTGGAAGGTCGCCCTCACCACCCTCGCGTTCGAACGCGGCAGCATGGCCCTGAACCTGTGGGTGTGGGCCCGGCAGGCCGTCGACCGGGTCATCGACGTCGCGGTCGAGCGCGGCGTCGCCGGCGACAGCGCGTTCCTCGACGCGGTCGGCCAGCTGCAGTGCGACGCCGAGGCGGTCCGGATCGGCTCGATGCGGATGCTCGGCGAGACCCAGGCCGGTGGGGTGCCTGGACCCGAGACCTCGGCGCTCAAGAGCCTGTGGGCCGGGGTCGTGCAGACCGCCAACCGGCTCGCGGTGCAGCTCGACGACGGCGGCGGGGTGCTGCTGGACGGCGCGGGCGCCGCCGCCCGGATGCGCCGCTACCTGCGCGCCCGCGCGCACACCATCGAGGGCGGCACCGAAGAAGTCCAGAAGTCGATCCTCGCGGAGCGGGTCCTGCACCTGCCCCGTTCACGCTGAGCGGAGCCCGGCATGCGCGCGACATTCACCCAGGAACAGCTGGAGATCGCCAAGACCGTCCGGTCCCTCGCGGAGGGGGAGGGGGTCACCGCCAGGGACGCCCTCGAGTGCGGCTGGCAGGCCCCGGCGTGTGACGGCCCGTTGCTGGACGACTTCGGTCTCCTCGGGGTGTCGGAGCAGGCCGGTGGCATCGGCTCGGACCTCGTCGACCTGCTCGTCGCCGTCGAGGTCCTCGGCGAGCACCTGGTGCCGAGCCGGTTCCCGGCGCACGCCGCCGCGGTGCAGCTGCTCAGCGGTGCCGGCGGCCCGCTGCCCGAGGACGTCCTCGCGGGGGAGCGGGTCCTCACGCCGGCGATGGACGGCGCGGGTCTGGTCCGGTACGCGGCACAGGCCGACGGCCTCGCCGTGCTGTTGCCGGGCCGGGTCGGGATCGCCCCGGTCGAGGGGGTCGTCGCGCGGCAGTCCCTCGACCCGTCGGTGCCGCTGTCCGACGTCACCCTCACCGAACCGGTGAAGGTCACCCCGGCCGGCACCGGGCCGTGGCGGGCCACCCTGGTCGTCGCCGCCGAGCTGTGCGGGGTCGCGCAGGGCGCCATCGACCTCGCCGCCGAGCAGGCCCGCACCCGCGAGCAGTTCGGCCGGGTGATCGGCTCCTACCAGGGGGTCGCGTTCCAGCTCGCCGACGCCGCGACGGTCCGCAAGGCCGCCTGGGACCTCACGCTGTACGCCGCGTGGGCGGTCGACAACGGCCGGCCCGACGCGGAGATCCAGGTGCACGCCGCGAAGGCCGCGGCGGGCCGGGCCGCGGTCTTCGCCGCCGAACGCTGCATCCAGGTGCACGGCGGCATGGGCATCACCATGGAGGCCGATCCGCACCTGTTCCTGCGCCGCGCGCTCGTGCTCGACGCGGTGCTCGGCGCCGGCTCCTGGCACCGCCGCCGCGTTGGAACCCTGCGGGTGCGGGCCCGTCAGGCGCAGTCCTGACAGCAGTCCTGACATAGGCGCTGGCCTGCGAACATCTTGCGAATGCCGGCGCGGTACCAGTAACATACCGGCTGGTCGGAATAAACGAGGAGAGATCGTGAAGTTCGGCATCATGAACCTGTTCCCGGTGAACGAAGGCACATCGGACCACCAGGTGCTGCGGGAGACGCTCGACGAGATCCAGCTGGCCGACGAGCTCGGCTTCGACTCGATCTGGCTGGCCGAGCATCACTTCTCCAAGTACGGCATCCTCGGCAGCCCGATCAACTTCGGCATGGCCGTCGCGGAGCGGACCAAGCGCATCACCATCGGCACCGCCGTCCTCGTCCTGCCGCTGCACCACCCGCTGCGCCTGGCCGAGGACATCGCCGCCCTCGACGTGCTCAGCGGCGGACGGGTGTCGATCGGCGTCGGCCGCGGCTACCAGCCGTCGGAGTTCGCCGGGTTCGGCGTGCCGCTGGAGGAGTCGAAGCAGCGCTACCAGGAGACCCTGGAGATCCTGCGGCTCGCCCTGTCGCAGGAGAACTTCTCCTACCACGGCGAGATCTTCCACTACGACAACGTCACCACCTACCCGCGGCCGTTCACCCCGGGCGGGCCGCCGATCCTGCAGGGCACCGTCTCCCCGGACAGCTTCCGCGAACGCGGCGCCGTCGGCGAGTCGATCATCACCTCGCCCAACTTCACGCCGCTGGGCATCATGCAGAAGAACTTCAGCCTGTACCAGCAGGCCATGCGCGACAATGGCTTCGACATCACCACCTACGACCTGCCGTTCATGCAGCAGGTCTGGTGCGGCGACGGCGAGGCCGGGCTGCGCCAGGCCGCGCAGGCCGCGATGCAGTACTACAAGTCGGTCGGCAAGGTCATCCCCGGCTCGGAGGAGGCGATCGAGAAGGAGCGCTCCTACTACGCGGCCGTCGCCAAGAACATCGAGCTGCTGACCCTGGAGCAGACGCTGACCCACGGCGGCAACTTCGGCTCGGCGCAGCAGGTCATCGACACCATCGAGATGCTCCGCGAGCAGCTCGGGATCAACCACTACATCGGCTGGCTGCGGATCCCGACGCTGGACCGCGCGGCCGCGCTGCGTTCCATGGAGGAGTTCGCCGGCAAGGTGATCCCGCACTTCCGTGCTCAGGCCCAGGCCCAGCGCCAGGCCCAGCAGCAGGCCCCGTCCCCGTCCCAGTCTCAGGACAAGGCCGCGGCGGTCGTCGGGTGAGGATCAGCTGCTTCCTCAGCGCCCAGTTCGACCCGTCGGCGTCCGCCGCCGACGGCATCGACGACGTGCTCGCCCAGGCGGCCGCGGCCGAGGCGGCCGGGTTCCACGCCGTCTACCTCGGCCACCACTACCTGGCCAAGTCCGCGTTCGTCCAGCCGGTCCCGCTCGCCGGCTATCTCGCCAGCGCCACCACCCGGGTCCGGATCGGCTTCGGCGTCCTGCTCGCCCCGCTGCTCAACCCGATCGCGCTCGCCGAGGACCTCGCGTCGCTGGACGTGCTGTCCCGCGGCCGGCTCACCGTCGGCCTCGGCGCCGGCTACCGTAAGCGCGAGACCGCCGCCTTCGGTGTCGCGTGGGACGACCGGCTGCGCCGGCTCAGCGACTACGTCCCGCTGCTGCGGGCCCTGTGGAGCGGCGCCACCGTCGACGCGCACGGCAGCTGGGGCGAGGTCCCCGGCGCGTCGCTGGCGCTGCGGCCCGTGCAGCCCGGCGGGCCGCCGCTGTGGATCGGCGCGTTCGCCGAGGCCGCCGTGCGCCGCGCCGCCCGCCTCGACGCCCCGTGGCTGATCGGCCCGAAGGGCGACGACACGGAGCTCGCCCGGCTGCTCGGCGTCTACCGCGACGTCCTCGCCGAACATGGCCACAGCCTGGACCGGGAGTACCCGATGAGCCGTGAGGCGTGCGTCGGCGACACCTACGCGACGGCCGTCGCGGCCGTCCGGCCGCACCTGCAGCGCCAGTACGCCGGCTACAAGTCGTGGGACGACGCCCAGGCCATCGACGTCGACCGGTACCTCGCCGAGGACTGCCTGGTCGGGTCCGCGGACGAGATCGTGGCGAAGCTGCGCCGCTGGGAGACCGAGCTCGGCATCACCGAGGTGTCGCTGCGGCACCAGTTCGTCGGCGCCGGCCAGGACGAGGCCATGGAGCAGCTCGCCCGCTTCGGCGCCGAGATCATCCCGCGGGTCACCACCCCTGCCGAGGTGACGACGTGAGCGGCCCGGAGCGCAGCGGAGGAGCCGCGAACCAGGATCGCAGGGCTGGCCTCAGGTCGACGCCGGAGCGCAGCGGAGGTGACGACGTGAGCAACCTTGCCCGCATCCTGGAGCACCGCGCCGCCGACCGGCCGCGGGTGCCCGCACTGTACGGCGACGACGGCCGGTCCTGGACGTTCGAGGAGGTCGACCGGCTCGCCGGGGGCGTCGCCACGGCCCTGCGCGCCGAGGGGATCGGCGCGGGCGACCGGGTCGCCTGCTACCTCACCAACGGCCCCGAGATCGTGTTCTTCCTGTTCGGCGCCTGGAAGATCGGCGCCGTCCCGGTCACCGTCAGCAGCCTGTACAACGCCGCCGAACTCGCCGAGTCCCTCACCAAGACCGCGCCCCGGCTGCTGGTCGTGGACGACCGGCGCCCGGACGTCATCGCGGGGCTGCTCGCCGGCGGCCCGGACATCGAGGTCCGGTCCGTCGGCGGGACGGTCGCCGGGGTGCCCAACCTGGCCTGGCGGCAGCAGGTGAGCGTGCCCGCCGTGGACGTCGCCGGCGACGCCGAGGCCTGCATCCTGTCCACCGGCGGCACCACCGGCCGGCCGAAGTCGGTCAGCGTCACCCACGGCGGCACCCGCGCCTCCCTCGAACGCCTCGCCCGGGTCTCCACCGGCAGCGACGCCGAAGGCACCGCCGCCACCGACGCCAAGGCCAACCTCATCGCGCTGCCGCTGTTCCACAGCGGGGGCCAGCACTCGCTGCTCTTCGCGTTCTTCGTCGGCCGGCCCGCGGTCGTCTGGGAGCGGTTCGGCGTCGACCGGCTCGCCGAGCTGATGGACCGGTTCGCGTTCGACAACTTCTTCTTCCTGCCCACCATGGTCTTCGACATCGTGCACTCGGACCGGGACCTGCCCTTCGCAGGGGTCAAGTCCGTCCTGGTCGCCGGGCAGGCGATCTCGTGGCCGGTCCGGCGCGCCTTCGAGGAGCGCTACCACGTGCCGATCCTGGTCAACTACGGCTCGACCGAGGCCGGCCACATCGCCGGCTGGAACGGCCGCGACATGAAGGCCGGCCGGTGGAAACCCGGCTCCGCCGGCCGGGTCTACCCCGGCGTGGAGCTGGAGATCCGCGACGGCGACGGCACGGCCCTGCCGACCGGCGCCGAGGGCGAGGTCGTCGTGCGGTCCGAGCTGACCAAGGGCTACGTCGACGACGCCGAGGCGTCCCGCGAACTGGTCCAGGACGGCTGGGTCCACACCGGAGACATGGGGTACGTCGACGCGGACGGCGTGCTGTTCCTCGTCGGACGCAAGCGCGACATGATCAAGTGCGGCGGGTTCCAGGTGTGGCCCGAGGAGATCGAGGACGAGCTGCGCGAGCACCCGCTCGTCCACGACGTGCGGGTGCTCGGCCGGCCCGACGACCGGCTCGGCGAGATCCCGGTGGCGCTCGTCGTGCGCGCCGCCGACGACACCGTCCCCGACGGCGAGCTCGCCGACCGGATCGTCGCGTTCGCCCGGGACCGGCTCGCGCACTTCAAGACACCGCGGCGGATCGAGTTCGTGCCCGAGCTGGAACGCAGCAGCACCGGCAAGATCAGCCGGGCCGCCGGAGAGGGGCACCGATGAAGTTCGGGATCATGGCGTCGCACCAGTACCCGCACGGCGACGACCTCGGCAAACACCTCAGCGACCTGTTCGGCACCGTCGAACTGGCCGCCGAGCTCGGCTACGACTCGGTCTGGACGATCAACCACTTCCAGTCCAACCTCAACACCCCGCAGCCGATCTCGATGACGGCGAGCCTCATCCCGCGCTCCGGGAACATGCTCATCGGCACCGGCATCCTGCTGCTGCCGATGTTCCACCCGGTGCACATCGCCGAGGAGTTCGCCACCCTCGACCACCTGTCCGGCGGCCGGGTGATCCTCGGTGTCGGCGCCGGCTACCGCGAGAACGAGTTCGCCGCGTTCGGCATCGACCCCGAGACCCGCTTCCGCCGCCTCGACGAGAGCCTGCGGCTCATCCGGGCGCTGTGGGGCGGCGAACCGGTCACCACCGACGGCGAGTTCTACCCTCAGAAGGACGCGACCATCGGCATCCGGCCGCTGACCCCGGGCGGGCCGCCGATCTGGATCGGCGCCGGCGGCAAGAAGGCGGTCCGGCGGGCCGCCCGGCTCGGCGACGCCTGGTACGCGCCCGGCAACTCGCCGAGCCGCCGGTTCCTGCCCGAGCACCTCGCCGTCTACAACGACGCCCTCACCGAGTACGGCCGCGACACGTCCCGGATCTCCCGGCCCGTCGGCGTCGAGCTGTACTGCGCCCCGACCACCGAACGGGCCGTCGAGGAGGCGCTGCCGCACGCCCGGGTCGAGTACTCCACCTACGCGGAGTACCCGGCGCTGCGCTGGCAGCGCGACCGCTTCGACGAGCTGGTCCGCAACACCCTGCTGCTCGGCTCGCCCGAGTTCCTCATCGAACGCATCAGCGCGCTGCGCGACCTGGGCTTCGACCATCTCATCTTCCGGCCCGGCTGGCTCGGCATGCCCACCGAGCAGGTCCGTGCCTCCCTGCGCCTGTTCGCCTCCGAAGTGTTCCCCGCCTTCCGTCAGTAAGGAATCCGCCGTGAAGAAGACCGAAGCCGAGCTGCTGGAAAACCAGTGGGACGTCGAGAACATGGAGGTCGACCCGGAGGTCCTCGCCAAGTACGTCCGCTACGACGTCGACGAGGCGCGATCCGTCGCCACCATCACCTTCGACCGCCCGGACCGGCTCAACGCGATCCCGGTCGCCGCGTTCGAACGGGTCGGCGACCTGGTCCGGGAGGCCGAGGCCGACGACCGGGTCAAGGTGATCGTGTTCAAGGGCGAGGGTGAGCACTTCGGCACCGGCGCCGACGCGGCCGAGCTCGGCCACTACATCGGCTACAAGTCCGGCACCGACAAGGCCTCGCGGCGCCGCCCGGCGCAGCGGCAGCGGATCCTGCCGGACCGCAACGTGCTCAGCTCCGGCTTCACCCGGCCCATCATCGAGTCGCTGAAGGCCACCATCTGCCAGGTCCAGGGGTACTGCTACGGCGGCCACTTCCAGATCGCGCTGTCCGCCGACATCGTCATCGCCGCCCCCAACGCCCGCTTCACCCACCCGGCGTTCCGCTACCTCGGCCCGGCCCCGCAGGACATGTACCACTGGATCGAGAAGGTCGGCCTGACCACGATGAAGGACGTCATGCTCACCATGCGCGCCATCGGCGCCGAGGAGGGTGAGCGCAAGGGCCTCGTCACGAAGGTCGTGCCCCTCGAAGACCTGCAGCGCTGGACCGACGACTACGCCGACGCGATCGCCGTCATGCCGCTGGACTCGCTGATGATGGGCAAGTCGATGATGCAGGTCGTCATGGAGGCCCGCGGCAAGGGTCTCGGCGCGATGACCGGCTGGGTCGGGCACGGCTGGGCCACCAACGTCAGCTTCGAAGACGGCGACTGGAACTTCCTCAAGGAGCGCCGCGAGAAGGGCATCCGGCAGGCGCTCGAGGACCGGGACCGGATGGTCGCGCCGTACTTCCGGCTCAGCGAGTCCCGTTCGCAAGAGGAACCCGCGTGAAGTTCGGCATCCTGCTCGACCACCAGTACGAGCCCGGCGACGACCTGCACCGGCGGACCGGCGAGATCGTCGAGTACGTCCAGCACGTCCGCGACCTCGGCTACGACTCGGTCTTCGGCATCCACCACTACCTGTCGTCGCTGTCGACGCCGCAGCCGCTGCCGCTGCTGTCCCGGCTCATCGACCACTCCGGGACGATGGAGCTCGGCACCGGCATCCTCATCCTGCCGCTCGGGCACCCCGTGCACTGGGCCGAGGAGATCGCCACCATCGACCAGATGTCCGGCGGCCGGTTCGTCCTCGGCATCGGCTCCGGCTACCGCGACGACGAGTTCGCCTCGTTCGGCATCGAACGCCGCACCCGGGTGTCCCGGATGAACGAGTCCCTCGACGTGATGCGGCAGCTGTGGACCGGTTCGCCGGTGCACCACAAAGGGCAGCACTTCTCGTTGGACGGCGTGCGGTGCAGCGTGCTGCCGGTGCAGCGGCCACACCCGCCGGTGTGGGTCGGCGCCAACGGGCCGATCGGCATCGCCCGGATAGCCCGGCAGGGGCTGCCGTGGCTCGCCCCGTCCAACGTGCGGCGCAACTGGGCCGTCGGCAACCTCGCCGACTACCGCGCCGCGCGCCTGGAGGCCGGGTTCACCGAGGACGGCGCGGTCTTCCCCATCCACCGGGACCTGTGCGTCGCGGACTCGTTCGACGACGCCTACGCCATCGCCGGCGACGCCGTCCAGCGCTCCTACGGCGAGTACGTCCAGTACGGCATGGACTACTTCGAGACCCAGTGGGAAGGCATCAAGGAGAAGGCGCTGTTCTTCGGCTCGCCCGACGACATCGCCGCGAAGGTCCGGGACTTCGCCGACGCCGGCTTCAACCACTTCGTGTTCCGGGCCCAGTGGCTCGGGCTGCCGATCGCCCGCTCGATCGAGATCGTCGAACGCTTCGCCCGCGAGGTCATGCCGAGGTTCCGCCCATGAAGATCGGTCACGTCATCGTCCCCGCCGACGCGCTCGACGCGCAGCTGGCGTTCTACACCGCGCTCGGGCTGACGACCCGGTTCCGCGACGGCGACCGGTACGCCGCGGTCACCGACGGCGCGGTCACCATCGGCCTCGCCGACGCGTCGCAGCAGCCGGTGCCCGGCCGGACGGTGCTGAGCATCCAGGTCGACGACCTCGCCGCGCTGGGCTACTCCGGCGACGACGTGGTGACCGGGCCGCACGAGCGGCGCGTGCTGGTCACGGATCCGGGCGGCAACCCGGTCGTGCTGTACGAGCGGCTGCCGTGACCGGGGTCCGCGGCGGGCGCGCCGGCCGGCTGGGCGATGATCATCAGGTCGAGGCGGTCACCGCCGACCTCAGCTCGGTCAACCGACCGTACAAGGCCCACGCGGGCCTGCGTATCACCGACATCTGAACTCACGACAGGAGCCTTGGTGGATCTCACCAACACCGCCGCCATCGTCACCGGCGCCGCGTCCGGCCTCGGCGCGGCCACCGCCGCCGCGCTGACCGCGGCGGGCGCGACCGTGCACGGCTTCGACCTGGCCGACTTCGACGGCATCCAGGTCGACGTGACGGACCCGGACGCGGTCCGGGAGGCGGTCGCGGTCGCCGCGGGCGGCCCCGAACCGCTGCGGGTCGTCGTCAACTGCGCCGGGATCGCCCCGTCGGCCCGGATCCTCGGCCGCGGCGGGGTGCACGACCTCGCGATGTACGCCAAGGTGGTGCAGGTCAACCTGATCGGCACGTTCAACGTCATGGCCCTCGCGGCGGAGCGGATCGCGGCGACCGAGCCGGACGCGCACGGCCAGCGGGGTGTCATCGTGAACACGGCGTCGGTCGCCGCGTATGAGGGGCAGATCGGGCAGGCGGCGTACTCGTCGTCGAAGGGCGGCATCGTCGGTCTCACCCTGCCCGCCGCCCGCGACCTTGCCCAGCACGGCATCCGGGTCATGACGATCGCGCCGGGGATCATGTTCACCCCGATGCTGGAGACCGTGTCGGAGGAGTACCGGGCCGGTCTCGCCGCCGGCGTGCCCTTCCCTGCCCGGCTCGGCACCCCGGCCGAGTACGCGGCGCTGGCCCTGTCCATCGTCGCCAACGACTACCTCAACGGTGAGGTCATCCGCCTGGACGGCGCCCTGCGGATGGCGCCCCGCTGACAGGTTGCCGCGGCGCTGGGATCGCGCCGCGGCAACCTGGCCGGGTCGGGTGCGGTTCGACCGCCGCACCCTTCACGGCCGTCGATCGTGGTCCGGTCGGGTTGCGCGCCTGGCCGGACCACCGTCGTCCTACTCATCGGGTACACCCAGCTCAACACTCAAGTCCTAGCGTCCTAGGATGCCTTAGGCGACGTGGCTGTCGCCACGCCAGAACCAAACATGCCGCTGCGCGGCAGACTTCCGTTTTTCCTTGCTCAGGGACCGCTGCTCGGCGCCGTCTGTGGGCTCTGAGGGCTCTGTGGGCCGGAGCGTTGCGTGAGCGGGGACTGGCAGGCGACGACCGCTTCGAGGTGCCAGCCGAGGGGCTCGTGGGAGCGGAACGTGAGCACGGCGACGGTGTGGGCCTTGGCGTCGAACGCGATGTCGATGCGGTCGGGCTGTTCGTACACCGTGTGGAGGCCGGCGAGGAGGGCCTTGGAGCGGACGGTGGCCCAGGCGGTCGCGAGTTGTTCGGGGGTGCGGGTTTCGCGGCTGGTGGGGGCGGCGGTCGCGTAGGCGGCGGCGACGTGGGTGCCGGATGCGCACTGGAGGCGGCCCGCGGGGTCGGGGCCGGTGTCGCCGGAGCCGCCATCGATCGAGTTGATGAACAGGATGACGGCGGCCGCGGCGAGGCTTACTCCGAGCAGGCGCAGGAGGTTACGGCGCACTCACCCAGCGTAGGCGACGAGGGGGAGTTGTGCTTCGGCTCGCCATTTGGCGATGCCGGAGGCGGGGAGGGTGTCGATGGGGTCGTAGTACGGGTAGGTGCGGTCGAGGTCCATGGAGGAGTCCTCGATGCTGGTGCGGTAGTTCTTGGTCCAGTAGGTGATGCCGCGTTCGCGGTCGTAGTCGGTGACCATGTGGACCCAGCGTTTGCCGACGAAGGGGACGTCGCAGACGATGCGGGGGGTGGCGTAGCCGGGGAGGTAGCCCATGATGTCGTGCTGGAGCTGCTGGGCCTGCCAGACGGCGACGCGCCAGTGTTCGGCGTTGGGGATCATGTCGCACATGTAGAAGTAGTAGGGCAGGATGCCGGCTTCGCCTTGGAGGGCGAAGCAGAGGTCGAGCAGGTCGGCGGCGGTGGCGTTGACGCCGCGCATGAGGACGCCCTGGTTGCGGACGTCGCGGACGCCGACCTCGAGGGCGGTGTGGGCGGCGCGGGCGACGAGTGGGGTGAGGGATTGGGCGTGGTTGACGTGGGTGTGGATGGCGAGGTTGACGCCGCGGCGGGCGGCGGTGCGGGCGACGCGTTCGAGGCCTTCGACGACGGTGGGTTGCAGCCAGTGCTGGGGGAGGCCGGCGAGGGCTTTGGTGGCGAGGCGGATGTCGCGGATGGTGTCGATGTTGAGCAGTCGCATGAGGAAGGTTTCGAGCTGGGGCCAGGGGACGTTGGCGACGTCGCCGCCGGAGACGACGACGTCGCGGACGCCGGGTTGCCCCTTGAGGTAGTTGATCATCGCGTCGTAGCGGTCGACGGGTTTGAGGGTGAGTTTGAGTTTCGCGACTGATGGGGTGCTGTTGCCGACGAGGTCCATGCGGGTGCAGTGGCCGCAGTACTGGGGGCAGGTGGACAGCAGTTCGGCGAGGACTTTGGTGGGGTAGCGGTGGGTGAGGCCTTCGGCGACCCACATGTCGTGTTCGTGGAGTGAGTCGCGGGTGGCGTGGGGGTGGGAGGGGAAGTCGGTGAGCCGGTCGGAGGCGACGGGGAGCATGTAGCGGCGGACGGGGTCTGCGCGCAGGGTTTTGTCGGTGATCTCGCCGGTGGGGACCATGGTGTTGATCATGTGGGGTGGGACGAGCATCGACATGGTGGCCTGGGTGGCCTGGTCGAGTGCGAGGTCGTCGTAGAAGTCGGCGGTGATGAGGTCGCCGTAGACGGTGCGGAGCTGGTTGATGTTCTTGACGCAGTGGGCCCGCTGCCATTGGGCGGATTCCCATTCGTCGCGGGTGACGTCTCGCCAGCCGGGGAGGCGTCGCCAGTCCGGCTCGACGAGCTCGTGGCGTTGATACGCGTACGGCTGCACGACACACCTCCAGAAATCCTGCGCTAGAACTGTCACAGTAGCGAAAATTCTCCGGCTCTTCGAGTCTGGGCGGGAGGATCTTCTGTCTGTCATCCGGCTGGTCGGAAAACGGGACCCGCGGACATGACGGTCGGTCACGTCGCGACCCGCTTACGGTGGCGGTCCGCAACCGAACCGCACCCGAGGTCCTTGATGACTAACCGTTGGTCCATCCGCGCGAAGATCACGGCGATGCTGGCGATCCCGATCGTCATGCTCATCGCGATCTGGTTGTTCGCGGTGAGTTTCACCCTGCAGCCGGCACTCGACCTGCGGAACTCGAAGCTGGTCAGTGACAAGGTCACGGAGCCGGCCGAGGCGATGGTCGAGGAGCTGCAGGTCGAGCGGCAGCTGACGACGGTGTTCATCGCCGGCGGCCGCAAGAACAGCGTGGCGCTGCGGGAGCAGCGGGCGAAGACGGACGTGGAGGTCGCGGAGTTCCGTGACCTGAGCTCCGACAAGGACTTCCTGGCGGTGGCGAGCGAGGAGGCGAAGGAGGCGATCGCGACGTCGGTGAAGGCCGTGGACGGCCTTGCGGCGCTGCGGCAGCTCGCGGACACCTCGGGGCAGTCGAGTCAGGTGCGGCAGGCGTACTCGCAGATCATCACCGGCACGTACGGCATCGCGGAGTCGGTGACGAACCACCAGGACTCCGAGGTGACGGAGGAGGCGACGGGTGTGTTCGTGCTCGGCCTGTCCCGTGACCTGTTCTCGCAGGAGGACGCGCTGGTCACGGAGGCGGCGGTGAGCGGCGCGTACACGGCGCAGGCGCACACGGAGCTGGTGGCGTTGATCGGTCAGAAGCGGCTGATCCTGCCGTACGGTGTGACGCTGCTGCCGGCGGCGACGCAGGAGCGGTTCGGTGCGATCTCCGGTGGTCAGGCGATGTCGAAGCTGACACAGCTGGAGAACCAGCTGCTGGGGACGGCGCCGGGGTCGGCGGAGTCGGCGGGGATCGACCTGCAGGCGTGGCGGTCGGCGTTCGACCCGGTGAACGTGGAGCTGAAGAACTTCCGGGCGCAGGTGCAGCGGCACAACGTGCAGGCGGCGCAGGACGCGGCCGACGCGATCTTCTGGCGGCTGGGTGTCGCCGGTGTGCTGGGTCTGCTGGCGGTGGTGCTGTCGCTGCTGCTGTCGGTGCGGATCGGCCGGTCCCTGGCGAGGCGTCTGGACGGGCTGCGGGTCGCGGCGCTGGAGCTGGCGGACGAGCGGCTGCCGTCGGTGGTGTCGCGGTTGCGGCGGGGTGTGCAGGTGGACGTGGCGGTGGAGGCGCCGCCGTTGCGGCTGGGCACGGATGAGATCGGTCAGGTGGGTGAGGCGTTCAACTCGGTGCAGCGCACGGCGGTCGCGTCGGCGGTCGAGGAGTCGTCGGTGCGGCAGGGGATGAACGAGGTGTTCCTGAACATCGCCCGCAGGTCGCAGACGCTGTTGCACCGGCAGTTGTCGCTGCTGGACGGGATGGAGCGGCGGACGTCGGAGCCGGATGACCTGGCGGACCTGTTCCGGGTCGACCATCTGGCGACGCGGATGCGGCGGCACGCGGAGGACCTGGTGATCCTGGCGGGTGCGGCGCCCGGCCGGGGTTGGCGGAACCCGGTGTCGGTGATCGACGTGGTGCGTGGCGCGGTGTCGGAGGTCGAGGACTACGCGCGGGTGCAGGTGCAGCAGATCGGTGAGGGTGCGGTCGTCGGCCGGGCGGTCGGTGACGTGATCCACCTGCTGGCTGAGCTGATCGAGAACGCGACGGCGTACTCGCCGCCGCACACGCGGGTGAACGTGACGGGTCAGCTGGTCCCGAACGGTTTCGTGATCGAGATCGAGGACCGTGGGCTGGGGATGTCGGTGGAGGCGATCGCGGAGGCGAACCGGCGTCTGGTGGAGCCGCCGGAGTTCGACCCGGCGAACAGTGCCCGGCTGGGGTTGTTCGTGGTGGCGCAGCTGGCGGTGCGGCACGGGGTGCGGGTGGTGCTGCGGTCCTCGCCGTTCGGTGGGGTGACGGCGGTGGCGTTGCTGCCGACGGACCTCGTGGTGGCGCAGCCGTCGAAGGTGCCGTCGCCGTTGCCGCCGGGTGCGCCGGCGGACCTGTCGAACACGCATGAGTCGCGGGTGGTGGCGCGGGAGCCGTTCTCGTGGTTGCCGCACGACGGTGCCGGTGAGGGTGGGGAGCACACGCAGGTGCTGCCGGCGTCGTCGATCGGGCAGCGGCCCGCCTTGTCGGTGGTGCAGTCGGTGGTGCAGTCGGCGGCGGGTGGTGTACCGGATGGGCGGCGGTCTGGTCCGGGGCCGTTGCCGCGGCAGCGGCCGGCCGGCCGGGACGGTGGTGCGGGTGCGCCGGGTCCGCGGGCGGCGGCGGCCGCGGGTGAGGCGTCCGACGGGCCGCGGCCGGGGGGTCCGCGGGGGTTGCCGAAGCGGGTGCGGCAGCAGAGCCTGGCGCCGCAGTTGCAGCAGGACTCGACGGCGGCGGCTGACGTCGAGGACGTGGAGGCGCCGGAGGCGGGCCGGTCGCCGGAGCAGTTGCGGCGGATGATGTCGTCGTTCCAGGCGGGGACGGCGCGGGGCCGGCATGCGAGTGCCGGTGACAGCGATGACCAGAGCAGCACGGGCCGTGACGGGGTGGCGGGATGACGGCGGCGCAGGGAAGCAACATCGGGCTGAACTGGCTGCTTGACGACCTGGTGGATCGGGTGCCGTCGGTGCAGCGGTCGGTGGTGTTGTCGGTGGACGGGTTGATGATGGGCGCGTC
This sequence comes from Dactylosporangium sp. NPDC006015, assembly GCF_040614215.1. NCBI lineage: Bacteria > Bacillati > Actinomycetota > Actinomycetes > Micromonosporales > Micromonosporaceae > Dactylosporangium > Dactylosporangium sp. NPDC006015. The sequence goes on along the minus strand of NZ_JBEXUD010000004.1, from coordinate 366,112 downwards.
GAAGGGCCTGTCGCAGGAGGATGCGGAGCATCTGTCGGCGGTCGCGGCGGGGTTCCAGAGTCTGGCGCGGGGTGCGGGGCGGCATTTCGGTGGTGGCCCGGTCCGGCAGACGATCATCGAGATGGAGTCGGCGTTCCTGTTCGTGACGGCGGCTGGTCGTGGTGCGTGTCTGGCGGTGCTCGCGGAGGCGGACGCGGACATCGGTCTGATCGCGTATGAGATGGCGATGCTGGTGCAGCGGGTGGGGCAGAACCTGTCGACGTCGGTGCGTCCGGCGGCCGGCGGATGACGACGCCGCCGGGCCGGCATGCGGCCGGTCAGCCGGACCGTGGTGATCCTGCCCGTGATCCCGGCCGTGATCCCGGCCGTGACCCCGGTCGTGACCCGGGCCGGGAGCTGGGTCTTGAGGTGGGCCGGGAGGTGCCGGGGCGGGCCGAGCAGCAGTGGGTCGAGCAGCAGTGGGCGGAGCAGCAGCGCGCCGACCAGTACCGGGCGACCTGGTCCGCGCAGGGCGCGCAGGGTGGGCCGGACGGGCAGTTCGAGCACGGCGGCGGGTCGGGGGAGCACACGTGGCCGGAGCAGCGGCGCGGTGACCTGTCGGCGGAGCCGTGGACGGACCACACGTGGGTGGACCGGGACGCGGGTCCGGTGGTCCGCCCGTACGCGATGACCGGTGGGCGGGTGACGCCGGTGTCGGGGTCGTTCGACGTGGTCGCGATGGTCGTGGCGAACCGGGCCGCGCTCGCCGACGTCGGGTACGGGCTGCAGCCGGAGCACCGGGCGATCCTCGCGTACGCGCGGGACCCCCTGGCGGTGGCGGAGCTGGCGTCGCACCTGGATCTGGCGTTGGGTGTCGTGCGGGTGCTGCTGGGTGACCTGCTGGGGCAGGGCCTGATCGAGATGTACCACCCTCCGGCGGCGGGCGAGTTGCCGAGCGAGAGCATCCTCAAGGCGGTGATCAATGGACTACGGGCGCTCTAGCCGGCCGGTTCCGACGGCGATCAAGATTCTGGTCGCGGGTGGGTTCGGGGCCGGGAAGACGACCCTCGTGGGTGCGGTGAGCGAGATCCGGCCGTTGCAGACGGAGGAGTCGCTGACGGCGGCCGGGGTCGGCACCGATGACCTGACCGGGGTGGAACGCAAGTCGACGACGACGGTCGCGATGGACTTCGGGCGGATCACGATCGGGCAGGACGTGGTGCTGTACCTGTTCGGGACGCCGGGTCAGGACCGGTTCTGGTTCCTGTGGGACGAGCTGGCGTTGGGTGCGTTGGGTGCGGTGGTGCTCGCGGACACGCGCCGGTTGGCGGACTGCTTCCCGTCGATCGACTACTTCGAGCGGCGGGGGACGCCGTTCGTGGTGGCGGTGAACTGTTTCGACGACGCGTCGTCGTACACGGAGGCGGAGGTGCGGGAGGCGCTGGATCTGGACGGGCATGTGCCGTTGCTGTTGTGTGATGCGCGGGACCGGGAGTCGAGCAAGGCGGTCCTGATCGGTCTGGTGGAGCATGTCCTGACCCTGTCCACAGCCCGTTCACGGTAGTATTTCCCGCACTGCGGCTGGTGCGCCGGAAAATCTTCGGCTAACTTGTGGCAGTGCGGGAAATGACTTCGCCTATCGGGTTGCATCGGGTTCTGGCACCGGCCGGGGTGCTGCCGCAGGCCGCCGACCGTCTCGACCCGGACCCGGTCATCGGCGCCGACGAGGTCCGCATCCGCGTCGAACGTCTCAACCTCGACGCCGCCTCGTTTCACCAGCTGCGCTCCGAGCACGGCGGCGACGGCGGCAAGGTCCGCGCCGCGGTCCTGGACATCGTCCGTAGCCGCGGCAAGATGCACAACCCGGTCACCGGCTCCGGCGGCATGCTCATCGGCACCGTCGACGCCGCCGGCCCCGCGTCGCCGCTCGGGCTGCGACCGGGTGACCGGGTCGCGACGCTCGTGTCGCTGACCCTGACCCCGCTGCACATCGCCGACGACCTCACCCGGTGGGACGGCCTGTCGGAGCAGGTCCCCTGCGACGGCCACGCCATCCTGTTCGCCCGTTCGATCGCCGCCGTCCTGCCCGCCGACCTGGACCCGCAGCTGTCCCTCGCCGTCCTCGACGTGTGCGGCGCCCCCGCCCTCGTCGCCCGCGTCGTCACCCAGGCCCTGCACGCCCGCACCGGGTCCACTGCCGGGCCTGCTGCCGGGGGGCTCGCCGCGCGGCCGTTGACGGTCGCGGTCCTCGGCGCCGCCGGCAAGAGCGGCTCCCTGTCCCTCGCCGCCGCCCACGACGCCGCCCGCACCTTCACCCACAACCCCACCGCCGGCGCGACGAACACGACCCGACAGGCCACCCCCTCCGTCCTGCCCGCCGTCAGCGGCGGAGCCGCCCCCACCGGACCGTCGGACGCCGCGAGCGCGACGGCCACCGCGACAACCTCCGACGCTGCCGGCGTTGCGGCGAGCGAAACCGGCGCACACTCCCCGGCAGGCGGTCACACCACGGTGGCCGGCAACGGCGGCAGGTCGTACACCGGCGGCGGCGGACAACCCGCGGCGCTGGTGCGGACCGTCGGGGTGGTCCGGGACGCGGCGGAACGGGACCGGCTCGCCGGCACAGGACTCGCCGACGCCATCGTCATCGCCGACGCCCGCGACGCCGTCGGGCTCGCCGCGGCCCTCGACGGAGCCGGTGGCGCGGCGGACGTCACCGTCGTGTGTGTCGACGTCCCCGGGTGTGAGCACGCCGCGGTCCTCGCCACCGCGGCCGGCGGGACCGTCGTGTTCTTCTCCATGGCGACGTCGTTCCCCGCGGCGGCGCTCGGCGCGGAAGGTCTCGCCGCGGACGTGACGATGCTCATCGGCAACGGTTACGTCCCGGGACATGCCGACTACGCACTGCGGCTGCTGCGATCCGACAGCGGTGTCCGGAACCTGTTCCAGGCGCGGTTGCGGGCCGAAGCACCGCCCGGGTTGGCAGACTGAGCCGCATGCGAACCCTCTTCCGTGGCGGCCGCGTCCACACCCCCGCCGACCCGTCCGCGACCGCGTTGCTCGTCGACGGTGCCACGATCGCCTGGCTCGGCCCCGACGCGGACGCGCCGACCCGGGCCGGGGGCAGCGTGGACCGGGTCGTGGACCTCGACGGTGCGCTCGTCACCCCGGCGTTCGTCGACGCGCACGTGCACACCACCGCGACCGGGCTCACCCTGCGCGGCCTGAACCTCGCCCGGACCAGGTCCAGGCAGCAGGTCCTCGACGCGGTCGCCGCGCACGCCGCGACCCTCCCCGCCGACGCGATCGTGATCGGGCACGGGTGGGACGAGTCAGGGTGGGCGGACCAGACGACGCCGTCGGCGGCGGAGCTCGACCGGGCCGGCGGAGGCCGGGCCGTCTACCTGTCCCGGACGTGTGTGCACGCTGCCCTCGTCTCGTCGAAGCTGCTCACCGACGACGTGAAGGTGACAGCGGGGTATGACAGTTCCGGGTGGCTGCGCCGCGACGCCCACCACCTCGTGCGGGAGGTCGCGTACGGGTCGGTGAGCCGGGCGCAGATCGTGGACGCGCAGCGGGCGGCGCTCACGCACGCGGCGTCGCTGGGGATCGCGTCGGTGCACGAGTGCGGCGGGCCCGGGACGTCCGGTGAGGACGACTTCGTCGCCGCGATGTCGCACGGGTTGTGGCTGCCGGAGGTGTACGGGCTGTGGGGTGAGCCGAACGCGGCGGCGAAGGCGAAGGAGCTGGGTGCGGTCGGCGCCGCCGGTGACCTGTACGCCGACGGTGCGCTCGGCGCCCGGACGGCGCATCTGAGCAGTGCGTACCTGGACGGGCGGGACGAGCACGGGCAGCGGGTGGATGAGCACGGGCACGGGTACCTGACGGCGGGGCAGGTGACGGAGCACGTCGTGGACTGTGTGCGGCACGGGATGCAGGGCGGGTTCCACGCGATCGGCGACCAGGCGATCGTGACGGTCCTGGACGGGTTCGCGGGTGCGGCGAAGCAGGTCGGGGTGGAGCGGATCCGGGCCGGCCGGCACCGGATCGAGCACGTGGAGCTGCTGGACAAGCAGGCGATCGCGCGGCTGGTGGACTTCGGGATCGTGGCGAGCGTCCAGCCGGCGTTCGACCGGTTGTGGGGTGGGGAACGCGGCATGTACGCGCAGCGGCTCGGGAAGGCGCGGTCGCTTGCTTCGAACCCGATCGGTGCGCTCGCCGGGGTGGGGGTGCTGCTGGCGTTCGGGTCGGACTCGCCGGTGACGGACCTGGACCCGTGGGGGTCGTGCCGGGCGGCGATGCGGCACCACAACCCGGTGCAGCGGATCGGGGCGAAGGCGGCGTTCGCGGCGCACACCCGCGGCGGGTGGCGGGCCGTCGGCATCGACGACGAAGGGGTCCTGAACCCCGGCTGGTCGGCGACGTTCGCGGTGTGGGACACAGCCGACGACATCAGTGAGGTGCTGCACACCGACAGCAACCCGCAGGCGCGGGTGACGGTGCTGCGGGGCCGGCCGATCCACTCCCGGCAGGAGCCGCGATGAGCAGGATGAGCAGCAGGAAGGTGAGCGCGCAGCGATGAGCGGCGGGAAACTGAAGCTCGACCAGCGAACCGTGAAGACGGCGCGCCGGCTGGCGGCGGCCGCGGGCCGGCCGGTCGTGGACCTGGCGCGCAGCCACACGACCGTGTCCGTGGAACGGGCCACGCTCAGGTTGGCGGGGATCACCGGCGCGGACCCAGACGGGATCCCGTGGGTGAACCGTCTCGTCGACGTCGTCCGGGACCAGGTCGGGCTCGGCGGTGGCGTGACGGGCCCGGTGTTCCAGGCGCTGACCGACGACGGGCACCAGGACCTGACGCTGCTCGCGCAGAAAGCCGCCGCCGGCAGCGTCACGTTCCGGGGCACGTTCCGGGCGGGGCCCGCCGGTACGGTGGCGAAACGGGCAGCGGTGAAAGCGGTGAAGACCGGGCTGACGCGGATCGACCGGCGGCGGGCGGAACGGGAACGGCTCATCCGGCGGCACGGGGACCCGAAGCAGCGGCCGTGGATCTACCTGATCGTCGCGACCGGTGACATCTACGAGGACATCCCGCAGGCGCAGGCGGCGGCGCGGGCCGGCGCGGACGTCATCGCCGTCATCCGGTCCACCGGGCAGTCGCTGCTGGACTACGTGCCGGAAGGCGCGACCCGGGAAGGGTTCGCCGGGACGTACGCGACGCAGGAGAACTTCAAGCTGATGCGGGCGGCGCTCGACGAGACGTCGAAGCAGGTCGGGCGGTACGTGCGGCTGACGAACTACGCGTCCGGGCTGTGCATGCCGGAGATCGCGGCGCTCGCCGGCCTGGAGCGGCTCGACATGATGCTGAACGACTCCATGTACGGGATCCTGTTCCGGGACATCAACCCGATCCGGACGTTCGTCGACCAGCGGTTCTCCCGGCAGATCCACGCCCGGGCCGGGATCATCATCAACACCGGTGAGGACAACTACCTGACGACCGCGGACGCGGTCGACGCCGCGCACACGGTGACGGTGTCGCAGCTGCTGAACGAGTACTTCGCGCACGAGGCGGGGCTGCAGGACTGGCAGCTGGGGCTCGGGCACGCGTTCGAGATCAACCCGGAGGTGCCGGAGTCGTTCCGGCTGGAGCTCGCGCACGCGCTGCTGGCGCGGGAGCTGTTCCCGGACGCGCCGCTGAAGTGGATGCCGCCGACGAAACACATGACCGGGGACGTGTTCCGCGGGAACCTCCTCGACGGGTTCTTCAACCTCGCCGGTGCGCTCACCGGGCAGGGGATCCTCCTCGTCGGGATGATGACGGAGGCGGTGGTGACGCCGTGGCTGTCGGACCGGGACATCGCGTTGCAGAACGTGCGGTACGTGCTGAACGCCGCCGGGAACCTGCACGAGGACTTCACGCCGGGCGCGTTCATCCGCGGCCGCGCGCACACGGTCCTCGATGAGGCGGTGACGTTGCTGCGGCAGATCGGGGAACAGGGGCTCCTGGCCGCGATCGGTGCCGGCACGTTCGGGATCATGCGGCGGCCCGCCGACCGCGGGAAAGGCCTCGACGGGGTCGCGGTCCGGGAGGCCGGGTACTGGAACCCGGCGATCGACCTGCTGGACGGGGGTGTGTGATGAGTGCGGTGATCCGCCCGTACGGCGACACGACCGGCGACGGGATGGTGCAGGTCAGTTTCACGCTGCCGCTGATCGCGGACAAGCGCGGCGAGGGCGCGGCGCTGCAGCTGGCGGGGAAGATGGGGATCGACCCGGCGATGGTCGTGCACGCGAAGCAGATCGGTGACGGGCACACGTTCTTCGTCGTGTACGGGCGGGTCAACCACCTCGTCGAACCCGGGAAGGTCGTCGTCGCCGAACGGGACTATCCGCTGCTGTCGGCGAAGGAGGTCAACGCCGGGATCCGGGCGAAGCTGCGCCGGAAACTCGTCGTCGTCGGTGCGTGCATCGGCACGGACGCGCACACCGTCGGGATCGACGCCATCCTCAACGTGAAAGGGATCGCCGGTGAGAAGGGCCTCGAGTACTACCGGGAGTGCCGGGTGGTGAACCTCGGCGCGCAGGTCGCCGTCCCCGCCCTGGTGGAGCAGGCGCGGGCGGAGAAGGCCGACGCGGTCCTCGTCAGTCAGGTCGTCACGCAACGCGACGCGCACCTGCACAACACGCGGGAGATGTCGGCGGCGTTCCGTGAGGCGTTCCCCGCGGCGCGGCGGCCGCTGCTGGTCGTCGGCGGGCCCAGGTTCGACGAGCTGCAGACCGCGGACCTCGGCGTCGACCGGATCTTCGGGCGGGGCACGACCCCGCGGGAGGTCGCGTCGTATCTCGTCCACGCGGTCGGTGCCCGGTGACTGGCCCGGTGACCGGCGCGGCGGTCGGGGTGACGGTGCTGCACCGCCGGTACGTGCCGTACTCGCACGCGCACTACGCGGGGAACCTCGTCGACGGCGCGTACAGCCTCGCGTTGTTCGGTGACGTCGCCACCGAACTGTGCATCCGCACCGACGGCGACGAGGGGTTGTTCGCCGGGTACAGCACGGTCGCGTTCCACGCGCCGGTCCGAGCCGGTGACGTCCTCGAGGTGACCGCGACGGTCGTCAGGGTCGGGACCCGGTCCCGGACCGTCGACTTCACGTGTCACGTCGTCTGCCGCGGTACCCCGGAAGCCGGCGCGTCGACAGCGGCCGTCGTCGACCCGCCGCTGCTGGCGGTGTCGGCGACCGGCACCGTGGTCGTCCCCGGCAGCTGAAGACCCCCGACATGACGCTCGTCGCTTGCCTGGACGTGGGGTCGACGGACACGAAACTCGCCGTCGTCGACGTCACCGACGGGACCCTGGTACGGACCGGGACGCACCCGACGACCCGTGGTGACGTCCTCGACGGCGTCGACGCGCTCCTCGCCGACGCCGGACCCGTGCAGGACGTGTACTGCTGCTCGTCGGCGGGTGGTGGGTTGCGGCTCGCCGTCGTCGGCTACGAGCACCTCGTGTCCGCCGACGCCGCGCACCGGGTCGCGTTGTCCGCCGGGGCGCGGGTCGTGCACGTCGCCGCCGGGCCGCAGACCCCGGCCGGGATCCGGCAGGTGCGGGCGGCGGCACCGGACGTGGTGCTGGTCGTCGGCGGCACCGACGGCGGCGACAGCGACGTGCTGCTGCACAACACGCGCCGGCTCGCCGCCGCCAGATGGCGGGTGCCGGTCGTCGTCGCCGGGAACGCCGACGTCCGCGACACCGCCGTCGAGCTGCTCACGGCGCGCAGGGTGCCGGCGGTCGGCGCCGGGAACGTCCTGCCGCGCATCGGTGTCGTCGACCCGGTCCCGGCCCGCGCCGCGATCCGGGACGTGTTCCTGCGGCACGTCATCGGCGGCAAACACCTGTCCCGCGGCCCCCGGTTCGGGCGGCTGGTGCGGATGGCGACCCCGGACGCGGTCCTCACCGGGGTGTCGCTGCACGCCGACACCACCGGCGGGGACCTGCTCGTCGTCGACGTCGGCGGGGCGACGACGGACGTGTACTCGGCGCTCGTCCCCGACGGTGCCGGGACCGCGGTCGCCGGCACCCTGTGGCGGGCCAGGACCGTCGAAGGGGACCTGGGGGTGCGGTGGAACGTCGACGGTGTCCACACCGCCGCCGCCCGGGAACACGTCGCCGTCGGTGACGGGCCGCTCGGCGTCGCCGCCGCCGCGACCGTGATCGCGGTGCGGCGGCACGCGCGCAGCGGACGGGACCTGCGTGACGTCGTGTCGGTCGTCGCGTCCGGCGGCGTGTTCCGGCACGCGGCACGGGCGGCGGCGGTCGCGGCGCTGCGGCCGGTGCTGACCGACCACGCCGGCGGGTGGGCGCTGCCACGGCACCCGACGGTGACCGTCGACGACCGGTACGTCCTCGCCGCCGCCGGGCTCCTCGCCGCCGACCACCCCGGCGCGGCGGCGTCGCTGCTCCGCGAGCACATACACAATGGGTGACGAAGAGCCGGTCGGCGGTCCTTCATCCGCAGCGGGTGAACTTCGGCGGGCGCCGTCCGACACACCGCGACCGACACACCCGACACGCCGACCGCGATGAATTACATCGCGTGCGACGGTTGACAGTCCCCCCGGGACAGCGCGTAACGTCTTTGCGTCCTACTTCGGCGCGGGTGACCACGGTTCGCTACTCCCCAACGCCCACTGATCGGACGTCCCCGCCAACCGGCGGGACGCCACCTGATCCAGCGGGCGGGGGTCGGCGGGGGCCGCGGGCCGGGCATCCACCGGTGTCAGGGCAGGGGGGTCACGCGACCAGTAGACAACGACACGGCCCGGGCAGCCAGCCCGCGCCGCGCCGGAACGAAGGCCGCGCCGTTCCCGACCTGCCCACCGGCCGGACAAAGGGCCTGGGAGCGCGGGGCGCGACTCCGGTCGCGCCCCGATTCAGCCCCTGCCGCGCAGCCCGGCACGACGCCCGTCAGGGCGCCGACAGCGCCCCGTACGGGGTGGGTCAGGGCCGGCGGTCACCGGCAACGGTCGCGAGGGTGTGGTGACGGCCGGTTCGGTTTCGGTCCGGACACAGTCCAGCCACATCCCAGCACATTCACAGCCGCCCGCGCCGCTGCGATGCCGTGTCCGGGGGCAGGTGGCCGCATAATTGGCGCCGCAGGCCGCGACGGCCCTGCACGCCCGCGCACCGGCGGCGGGCGCGGGTGACGACGGCCAGGAGAGTTGGCGCAGGTGACGTTGGTCAGCACCAGCAGCGCAGCGGACGGTTCCGACGAGGCGCCCGCCGCGCGTGTCCCCGCGGACCCGGACCCCACCCGCACCGCCCGGCCCCTGCCGTTGTGGGCCGCGGTGCTCCTCGCCGCGGTCGCCGGGCCTGTGATGCTCGTCGCGTTCCCGCCGTACGGGTGGTGGTGGGCGGCGCCGGTCGCGGTCGCGCTCGCCGCCGTGTCCGTCCACGGCCGTCGGCTGCGGGCCGGGTTCGGGCTCGGGACCCTCACCGGCGCGTTGTTCTTCACGCCGCTGCTGGAATGGACGAACCTGCACACCGGGATGGTCCCGTGGCTGCTGCTGTCGACGCTGCAGGCGCTGTTCATCGGGCTGCTCGGCGCGGCGACCGCATGGGTCAGCGGGCTGCGGGCCCGGCCGTGGGTGTGGGCGGCAGCGGTCGCGACGTTGTGGACGGCGCAGGAAGCGTTGCGGGACCGGGCACCGTTCGGTGGGTTCCCGTGGGGGCGGCTCGCGTTCTCGCAGGACACGTCGCCGCTGCTGCGGCTCGCCGCGGTCGGCGGGGCGCCGCTGGTCACGTTCGCGGTCGCGGTCACCGGAGCCCTCCTCGCCGTCCCGTTCGTCAAGACCGTCAGTACATCCCGCACCGCCGGTGAGGACACTGTCACCCGCGGGTGGTTCGAGCGGGTGAAACCAGCCGCCGGGCCGGTCGCCGCCGTGGTCGTCGTCGCCGGGGCGCTGCTCGTGCCCGTCCACCGGGCCACGGGCGCCGGCGTGTACGTGGCGGTCGTGCAGGGCAACGTGCCGCGGCTCGGCCTCGACTTCAACGAGCAACGCCGCGCCGTCCTCGACAACCACGTCCGGGCCACCGTCGAGCTCGGCCGGAAGGTCACCGAAGGCGGGGCACGGCGGCCCGACCTGGTCGTGTGGCCGGAGAACTCATCCGACATCGACCCGCTGCGCAACGCCGACGCCGCCGCCGCGATCGCGACCGCCGCCCGGGCCGTCGGGGTGCCGATCCTCGTCGGAGCCGTCCTCACCGACCCGGCCGTCGGGGTCGAGAACGCGGGGCTCGTGTGGGAGCCGGACGTCGACGCGGCCGGGAACCCGCGGCAGGGCGGCGTGTCCGCCCGGTACACGAAACGGCACCCGGTGCCGTTCGCGGAGACGATGCCGCTGCGGGACATCGCCCGGATGGTGAGCAAAGAGGTCGACCGGGTCTCCGACATGACCCCCGGCGACACGCCAGGCGTCCTGCGGGTCGGGCCCGCCGTCGTCGGTGACGTCATCTGCTTCGAGGTCGCCTACGACGGGCTCGTCCGTGACACCGTCACCGGCGGCGCGCAGCTGCTCGCCGTGCAGACGAACAACGCGACGTTCGACGAGGCCGAGGCCCGGCAGCAGCTGGCGATGGTCCGGTTGCGGGCGGTGGAGCACGGCCGGGACGCGTTGATGGCGTCAACCGTCGGGATCTCCGCGTTCGCGGACCCGTCCGGCGGGACCAGCGACGAGACCCGGTTCAACGAAGGTGCCGTCATCCTGCGGGAGCTGCACCTCGGGTCGGGCAGGACCGTCGCGACCACGGTCGGCGCCGGACCCGAATATGTGATCGTGATGCTGGGTATCGGGGCGTTGGTGGCCGCCGCCGCCGTCCGCAGACGCACCCGTCAGCACCCGGCAGCACCGACCGAGGAGGACGCGTGAACGAATACCCTGGGGTCGGTAGGGTCCTCGTCATCATCCCCACCTACAACGAGGCCGACAACATCCGGCCGATCGTGGACCGGGTCCGGACCGCCAACCCCGCCGTCGACGTGCTGATCGCCGACGACAACAGCCCCGACGGGACCGGCCGGATCGCCGACGAGCTCGCCGCCGCCGACCCGGGCGTGCACGTGCTGCACCGGCCGGGGAAGCAGGGGCTCGGCGCCGCGTACCTGGCGGGGTTCGCGTGGGGCACCGACCACGGGTATGACGCTGTCGTGGAGATGGACGCCGACGGCTCCCACGCGCCGGAGGAGCTGCCGCGGCTGCTGGACGCGCTCCGGGACGCGGACGTCGTCCTCGGGTCCCGGTACGTGAAAGGCGGCAAGACGGTCGGGTGGCCGTGGCACCGGCACCTGATCTCCCGCAGCGGCAACCTGTACGTGCGGATGGCGTTGGGGATGGCGTTGCGGGACGCGACCGGCGGATACCGCGCCTACCGTGTCCCCGTCCTCGACAAGATCGACATCGGGTCGATCGCGTCGCAGGGGTACTGCTTCCAGGTCGACCTCGCGTGGCGGTCCCACCGCAACGGGTTCCGCGTCCAGGAGGTCCCGATCACGTTCGCGGAACGGCAGCGCGGCCACTCGAAGATGAGCTCCAACATCGTCCGGGAAGCGTTGTGGCGGGTCACCGTGTGGGGGGCGTCGCACCGGTGGGCGGCGCTGCGCCGCGGCGTCGCCGGCGGCGGACCCCGCGACGCCCGCGCCGACGCCCGGCAAGGCGGCTGAGGAGCGTCCATGCGGAAACTGGGGTTCGCCGCCGCCGGAGCGTTCCTGCTGGTGATCGCCGAGATCGTCGTGTTCGTGCTGGTCGCGCACGCCATCGGCTGGTGGGTCGCGGTCCTCGCCGGGGTCGCCACCACGATCCTCGGTGGGGTGCTGCTGAAACGGGAAGGGGTCCGGGCGTGGCAGCGGCTGCGGACCGCGGTGAACGAGGGCCGGCCACCCGGCGGTGACGCCGGGACCGGCGTCGCCGGGCTCGCCGCGGCGCTGCTGCTGCTCGCCCCCGGGTTCATCACCGACACCGTCGGGCTGCTGCTGCTGATCCCGCCGGTCCGGACGTTCACCGGCCGGCGGATCCGGCAGGCGACCGAGTCACGGATCTCCGCCGCCGCGGCCGGTGACCTGTTCGGGCCCAGGATCGTGAAAGCGACCCGCGCCGACAACGGCACCGTCCCGACCCAGCCGGGTAGCGGGGAGGTGCTGCAGGGCGAGGTCATCGAAGGTGACGTGATCGACCCGCAGCACCGCCACCCCACGCCGTGACCGCCGTCCGCTGGTTCCCCGGGCCGGTTCGGTGAAGGCGCGGCCGGTCACCCTCGGAGGGCTCGCGTCCGACATCGCCGCGCGGATCGTCAAGGTGGGTGCGACCCGGGTCGCGGTCGACGGTGCGCCCACCGCCGCCCCGGAGACACTCGCCGGGCGGATCGTCGACGCCGTCCACGGCGACGGCGGGCACGCCGTCCACATCCCCGCCGGCGGGTTCCTGCGGCAGGCGTCGCTGCGCCTCGAACGGGGCCGGACGAACCCCGACGCGTACTACGAGGACTGGCTCGACCTGCGCGCCATCACCCGGGAAGTCCTCACCCCCGCCGCCCCCGGCGGGACCGGGCGGGTGCTGCCGTCACTGTGGGACCCCGTCACCGACCGGGCGACCCGCGCCCCCTACCTGGACCTGCCCGCCGGGACGGTCGTCGTCGTGTCCGGCACGATGCTGCTCGGCGCCGGCCTCGACTTCGACGTCACCGTCCACCTCACGCAGACCGCGGCCGCGATCGCCCGCCGCACCCCACCCGAGCTGCAGTGGACGCTGCCGGCGTTCCAGCGGTACCACGACGAGGCGATGCCGCACGAGTACGCCGACGTCGTCGTCCGCGCCGACGACCCCCGGCACCCGGCCGTCGTCCTGTGACCCCCGGGACTCCTGCGTTCCTGCCTGGGGTGCGGTTGTGCGAGGTGTTCTACACCGACGCGGTCCGGCCGCTGCTGGACGCGCACTACCCGGGGCCGCCGCACGCCGCGGCGAGGATCGGAAGTACCACGACCGGCCGTACGACGTGATCGACGCCGGACGGTACGCGGCGGCGCTCCACGACGCGATCAGCGACCCGGCGCTGCGGAAGCTGCCACCCGTCGGCGGGATCGACCAGTACGTCGACAACACCGACCTGCTGTGCACGCCGGCGCTGCGCCGGGCCGTCGCCGCCGCCGTCCTCGGGTCCCGCTGAACGTCCGGTCGGGGCACGGGCCGGACGCGGACGGGCTACCGTCGGCTACGTGAAGACGTTCTGGCTCGACCGCGACCGGGACCGGTACCTCACCGCCGTCCGGGACCGGGCCGCCGACTTCGCCGACACCATCGGCGACATCGCCCCCGTCGGGTTCGCGTGCGCCGCCTGGGCCGTCGCCACCCCGCCGCTGCTGGACCCCGGGTACGTGCGATGGCACCGGCGGGTCCTGTCCGCGATGTGCGTGCGGAACCCGTTCGACGGTGGGCTCACCGCCCGCGTCGAGCTGGTGTCGCCGCTGCCGGCGCCGCTGACCGTGTCCCGGACGTGGTGGCGGGACCGCGGGTGGCGCGGCTGGCCGGAACTGTTCGGGCAGTTCGTGCAGCCGTCCGCGCAGGACCTGTCCCGGCACCCGCACCTACGCGGCACCCTGCTGCTGGAAACGCCGCTCCCACTGGACGGGCTGCCGGTCCCGACGGAGAACCGGCACATCGACGCCGCCGCCGAACGGGCCGTCGCCGTCCTCGTCCGGCACCTCGACGACGTCGTCCGGCCCGTCGTCGAACAACTCGACACCGACCGCGCGGCACGCTAAAAATCCCAGTTGTGTCCCGGCGGGCGAATCGGCATGGTCCAGTGATGCCCCGCCGCTTCGACACCCGGCAGCTCACCGGCGACGACTGGCAGCTGAAGCGGCAACTGCGGCTCGCGGCGCTGCTGGACAGCCCGGACGCGTTCGCCAGCAGCCACCTGCGGGAAGCGGCCCGGTCCGAGGCCGAATGGCGGGACTGGCCACGGCACGGCAGCTACTTCGCGGCGTTCGACGGCCCCGACCCCGTCGGGATCGCGTGCGGGTGGATCACGCCCGGCGCGCCGGACGTCGCGCACCTGATCAGCATGTGGGTGTGCCCCGCCGCGCGGGGTCGTGGGGCCGCCGGGCGGCTCGTCGCCGCCGTCACCGGATGGGCGCGCGGGCAGGGCACCTGCCGGGTCGAGCTGGAGGTCGCCGGCGGGAACACCGCGGCGCTGCGCACGTATGCGCGGGCCGGGTTCACCATCGCCGGCCGGGACCCGTTCACCGCCGGCGGGGCCGTCCTGGAGCTCCCACTCGCGTAGGACTTCCGCTTCCCGCGTGTCGCTCTTGTACTGGTTCGTCCGGTTAACGAGGCACGCCGGCGGGCGTCACGGGCTGCCCTAAAGTCGTCCAGCCTTTGGCTGAAAGGCTGACGCGTTTTGCGCATTTTGGGGCTTTCAACTACATAGTGTTACCGCGTCATCACGACATGAGGGGGAGTCAGAGATGCGCAACACCACACAACGGTTCCTGGCCCTGGCGGGCATGACGTTGGCCGCCGGTGCGGTCCTCGGCATGGGCGCCACCGCCGCTTCGGCCGCACCGTCCGCCGACAGCAACACCACCGCCGTCCAGCCCGGCCCCGGCGGCGGACCCGGCGGTGGACCCGGCGGGAACAACGGCGGCGGCAACAACCAGGGCGGGAACAACAACCCGGGCGGCAACAACGGCCCCGGCGGGAACAACAACGGCAACCACCACGGGCCCGGCGGCTGGGGCAACGGCAACAACAACGGCAGCTGGAACGGCAACTGGGACGGCCACCGCCGCGACAACCGGTGGGTCCGCTCCTGGGCCGTGAAGACCTACCCGAACAAGAAGGCCTGCAACTTCGCGGGCTGGATCGGCGAGGTCCGCGACCGCTGGGACGACAGCGACTGCTACCGGGTCGGCTCCAACGGCAAGTACCTGCTCGTCGCCCACGTCTACGGCGGCCGGCACCACCACCGCTGACCAGGCGGCACAACACGGCGGCACAACACGGCGGGCGGCACCCCATCACCCGGGGCGCCGCCCGCCGGCGTTTCCGCCCCGCCGCTCAGGCGGCGTGCGACCCCGGCTCTGGCAATCTGGGCCGCGTGCAAACGACAACGTACGAGGCGAGCGGTTCGCCGTCCGCGACCGTCGACATGTTGTGCGACCGGATCGACGAGACAGACCGTCCCATCCACGCCTTCGTCGCCGAGTCAGAGACAAGCGCCGCCCGGCGGGAACGCCTTCGCCGGGAGCTCCGCTCGATCCACGAGCGCTGGCCGGTCGCCGCGTCGCGACCGCCGCTGTTCGGCGTCCCGGTAGCGGTGAAGGACATCGTGCGCGTGGACGGACTGCCCACGCGAGGTGGCTCCGCGCTGCCCCCGGAGGTGTTCGAGGGCAGACAGGCAGGAGCCGTGGACCGGCTCCGGAACGCCGGAGCCCTGATCGCGGGAAAGACCGTGACGGCGGAGTTCGCCATGACCGCGCCGGGCCCGACACGCAATCCACACGCCCACGACCACACGCCCGGTGGCTCCAGCAGCGGGTCGGCAGCAGCTGTCGCAGCGAGCATGGTGCCGCTGGCCATCGGCACCCAGACGGTCGGGTCGATGATCCGTCCCGCGGCGTACTGCGGCGTCGTGGGGTTCAAACCGACCGCCCACCGGATCCCGATCGACGGCGTGATCGCCAACGCGCCGACCCTCGACACCATCGGGGTCTTCGCCGCGACGACCGCCGCGGCGGCGATCGCGGCAGCCGTGCTGTGCGATGGCTGGCAACCGGTGCGGGACGCCGAGGTGAAGCGCCCAGTGCTCGGCGTGCCCGACGGGCCCTACCTGGAGCAGGCCGGAACGGAGGCCCGTGCGGCATTCGAAGCGCAGGTGGCGGCCCTGTCGAACGCCGGGTTCCCCGTGCACTGCGTCCCCATGTTCGCGGACCTCGCACATGACGCTGAAGACCTGCACACGGTGAACCGCTATGAGGCCGCGCAGAGCCACGCTGCGTGGTTCCCCCGGTACGGGGCCCTCTACCGGCAGCAATCCGTGGCCACGGTCCGTCAAGGACAGGCGATCTCACGGGAGCAGTACGAGCGCGGGCTGCGACGACGGGAAGCCTTCCGGACCAGCCTGGCACAGACGACCGATGAGGCAGACGTCGATGTGTGGATCAGTCCCGCCGCCACCGGTCCCGCACCGCACGGTCTGGCCAGCACGGGCGGCTCTGTCATGTGCCTGCCATGGAGCTACGCCGGCTGGCCTTCCCTCTCCATCCCCGTTGGGCGGGCCGGGAACGGTCTGCCGCTCGGGTTGCAGTGTGTCAGCGTCGCAGGAAGCGACGAGCGGCTGCTGGACTGGTCACAGGCCATCGAAGCGCTGTTCGGCCCGGCGGACTGCTGACAGCCGATCGGTGGTGCTCGACGAGCGGGACCGGCAGCTCTTCCATCGCGGGCCATGGCGGCGTCTCAAGGGCCATCAGGGGCTGTCGCCGGTCCAACAGCGGCGGCACGACGGGTCCGCAGCAGCACCACGCCGAGCGCCGCGGCCGCCACGTGCCCCGCGGACAGCACCCCGACCAGCACCGCCGGCGGTGCGCCGGCCAGCAGCGTGAACGTCCCCGCGCCCGCCGACGCCGCCGTCAGCTTGATCCCCGCTCCCAGCGTGAACACCTGCGTCCGGGTCCCCGGCGGTGCCTCCCGCGACCGGACCTCCAACACCGACGACAGCAGCGGCCCGTCGAGCACACCCGTCACCGCGAACAGTCCGACCAGCACCGCCCACGGCGCCCCGGCCGCCACGCCGGCCGCCGCGCAGGCGAGCGCCAACCCGACCGCGACGAGGCACGCCAGCACCACCCGGTGCGCCGGCACCCACGCCGGGAACCGCGCCACCAGCAGCGACCCGCACAACGCCCCCACACCTAATGCTGTTACCAGCAATCCACCACCGGCCGGACGCCCGGCCGCCACCCCGAGCACCACCGCCACCGGCGTGATCATCCCCGCCGCGTAGGAGGCGACCGCGGTCGCCGCCGTCACCGCGAGCAGCGGGCGGCTGCGTACCATCGCCGCCAACCCGTCCCGGAGCCCCGGCTTCTCCTCACCGGAACGCACGCGGTGAGGGCCGGCGTCGCTCGCCTTGGGACCGTCCGCATCCGCACCGACCGGTGCCGCGTGCACTGTGGACGCGGGCTCCGTCAGTACAGACGCCGTGGCTGCGAGCTCCGTCGGTTCGGGCACGGTGGGCGCGGCGGTTGGGGTGACGGTCAGCAGCGCGCCCGCCGCGAGCAGGCACGCCGCCGACAGGGTCACCGCGGCGACCGGGACACCGAACGCCGCCACCAGCAACGCGCCCGCCGCCGGGCCCGCGATCTCCGCCACGTTGTACGTCGCCGCGTCCAGGCCACGGGCGTGCGAGCGGCGCGGTGCCGGTACCACATCATCGACACGACTCGACAGCCCGCCGAAGATCATCGGACCGCAGGTGCCGGCGACGACGGCCAACGCGAGGACGACCGGCAGCGGCGCCACGCCCGTGAGCAGCAGCACACCGCCGAGGGCCAGGCCGAACACCGCCGCGAACCCCGCGTGGACGAGCCGCGGGCGGCGGGCCCGGTCGGTGACGAGACCGACGACCGGGCCGGCGACGACGTGCGGGACCAGCAGCGCCGCGAGGACCGACGCGCCGGTCGCCGGGCCGCCGAAGTGCTGGACGGACGCGAGGAGCAGCACGACCGTGGCGCCCGCCTCGGCGGTCCGCGCCAGGACCGCGGCGGTGAGGAGCCGGGCGAGCACCGGGTGACGGTACCCGCCCAGGCATACGGCGGCAGTACCAGGCCGGACAGTGGCGAGACAGTGGCGAGACGACGGGCCAGGTGGTAGCCGGGGTGTGACGGGCGACGCACTCGCTGTCCTGCGCGCCGGGGCGTTCCGGTGCAGGATCGAATCATGGATGTTGCAGTGACGGACTGTGCCGGTGGTGTCGTACTCCTCACGCTGCGCGGGGCCCTGGACATCGACTCCGCCCCGCAGCTGCGTGAGGCGATGCACGGGGCGCTGGACCGCGGCAGGTTCCGGATCGTGGTGGACCTCGGCGACGTCGACTTCTGCGACTCGGTCGGGCTCGGCACGTTCGCGTACAGCCACAACCGGTGCGTCGCCGAGGGTGGTCACCTGCGGCTGGCGGCGCCGTCGCCGTTCCTGGCGCGGTTGCTGGACACGGTCGGCCTCACCGGCCGGATCCCGGTCCACGCAACGGTCAGCGACGCCCTGACCGCGGACCTGCCTGCCGGCCCGGCCGGGGACGCGGGGGCGGCTCCGTCCAGTGCCCCGGACGGGTGAGGGCCGCCGGGAGCCGGGTCGTGGCGTCACCGCGGGCGGCGTCCAGCTGCGACTGGATCAGGAACAGCGCCCGCCGCAGGTCCGCGCCGCGCAGGTCGGCGCCACGCAGATCCGCGCCGGTCACGTCCGCACCGCTCAGATCCGACCCGCGGAGGTCGGCGCCGACGGCGACGGCACCACGCAGGTCAGCGCCGCGCAGGTCGGTGCGGCGCAGGTCCTTGCCGACGAGGTGCCGGCCCTGGAACGGCTGTCGGCCACGCTGATGCTCGGCCCTGGCGAGCTCGCCGGCCCGGCGCAGCAACGGCACGACCCGGGTCCGGTGGGCGTCGACGTCGACGGCGGCGAGGTCGGCGGCCGGCAGGTCCGTGAGCTGGCGGATCGTGGTGAGGGCGGCGTCGAGGTCGGCGTGCACGGGCGCCGCGGCGGGCAGGTCCCGCGCCTCCGACAGGTACCACAGCAGCTCATGCAAATGGCGCATGGTCGCGAACACGTCGAACATGAGCGGCGCGGACCCCGGGTCCTGCCGCCAGTCACGGCCGGCGAACGTCACCTGCGCGACCTTCTGCCCGGCGCCGAAGCAGTCGTAGACGGTGCAGCCGGCGAACCCGCGCTGCCGCAGGTCGGTGTGGATGCCGCAGCCGAACGTGGCACCGAGGTTGGGGCAGGCGTGCCCGGCGGGTTTGTCGATCGCGAAGTCCACGGACCTGGCGAACGCCGGCGCGACGCAGCACAGCCCGAAACAGTTCGCGCAGTCCGCACGCAGAGCGCCCCGGCGGTCGTCGACCGCCGGGGCGTGCGTGCTATCCGGTGTGCTGATGCGGCTGTCGCTTACGCGGAACGGCCGCGGCGGTGGCGGACCTCTTCGAGGCGCTCGTTGAGGATGTCCTCGAGCTCCGCGATCGAGCGCCGCTCCAGCAGCATGTCCCAGTGGGTCCGCGGCGGCTTCGCCTTCTTCGCCTCCGGCTCGTTGCCGTCGACGAGCCGGGCGACACTACCGTCGAACTTGCACTCCCAGGTCATCGGGACCTCAGCGTCGACGGCGAACGGCACCTCGAACTGGTGCCCCTTGGCGCACAGGTATTCTCGGGTCTGACGCGGAGCCAGCTCGGTGTTGCGGTCGGACTCGTAGCTGACGGCTCCGAGACGGCTGCCGCGCAGCATGCGCTCGCCCATGGTCGGTCTTCCCCTTCGAATCGTGTTGCGCTTCGTTGTAACCAACGACACCAGGTGGTCTGACGATTCCCACTGCGGGCGGGCAGATTACACGACCTTCCGGGTCTGGCGGTAGTCCAGTCGCCGGGTCGGTACGGTTATTTTACGTTGGGTTTCAATGATCGACCAGTTTGGCGTCACCGTGGCGCGTCTCACCACCCGTAGTTTCGGCAGGTGACGTCACCGGTTGACGGGAACCGGTCAGTTGCGCCAGCGCGCCGCTGAGCGTCGCCAGCTGCGCCTCCAGCTGCTTCTGGGCGGTGACCTCGCGTTCCACGGCCCGGGCGAGCTGCCCGCGGAGGTCTTCGGCGCGGTCCCTCGCCCGGTCCAGTTCACCCTCGAGCCGGCGGATCTCACCCTGCGAGACGATGGTTTCCTCCTGCAGCCGCTCGGCGCGTTCGTGTGCCGAGTCGAGGCGCCGCCGTAGCCGGGTCGTTTCCTCGGCGCGGCTGTCGAGGGTCCGTTCGAGGGCCTCCCGGTCCCGGACGGCGGTCGCGGCGGCGGCGCGGGCCGTGTCCCGTTCCCGGTACGCCTCCGCGCGCAGCGCCGCCTCGGTCGCCGCTTCCCGGCGGGCGGTGTCACGTTCGACGGCGGCGACCCTGGCCGCGGCGTCGGCGTCGCGGGCGACCTGTTCCGCGGCCTCGACCTGCCGCGCCGCGGCGGCGTTGGCCTCCGCGACCTGCACCCTGGCCTCCTCGGCGGCGGCGCGGGCCGCTGCCGCGGCCTGTTCGGCGTCGCTCCTGGCGGCGGCGGTCTCCCGTCTGGCGTTTTCGGCGTCGGTACGGGCGGCGTCACGCTCGGCGTGCGCGGCGCTGACGGCGGCGTCGGCCTGGTCCTGGACCGTCTTCGCGTGCTGTCCGGCGGTGGTGGCGGCCGCCTGGGCGTGCTGCGCGGCGGCGCGGGCGTCGTCGCGTTCGGCGTGCGCGGTCAGGACCGTCGCGGCGGCGTCGGCTCTGGCCTGGGCGATCTGCCGTTCCACGCCGGTCGGGGACACCTCGGCGTGCAGGGCGTCCACGAGCGCCTCCACCACCTGGTCGAGGCGTTCGGCGACCTCGAACGCCCGCGCGACCTGCCCGCTCAGGCCGGGGGAGGAGCGGTGCCGCAGCCGGGCGTTGCGTGCCGCTTTCTGGCATGCGTTGTCGTTGTCGCGGCAGTACCGGAACGGCCGGCCGACCGAGTTGCGTTGCGGCACCGGCCGGTGACAGTGCGCGCAGGGCCGTTCTTCGGCGTCGAGCGCCTGCTCGTCCAGCGTTACGTTCCCCGTGTCGCCGGCTGGTTCCTGCACCGCTCTGCTCACGCGACCCTCCCCGGTCTCACCGCGCTGCGTTCGTACACCGATGAGCGTAGGGGTAGTCCAGAACTTCCCCGCTCGCAACACGCCGGATTACCGAATTGTTGTTACCGATAATTCGATAATTAGCCGCTGGAGGCGTACACCATAATCACCGTTATGTGCGCGACAGCGGTCGATGGGCGGGCGCGGGCAGTGGTTGTCGCGCCGGTTGGCTTGCGCGCCACTGGGGCGGCGCCTGCCCGTAATTCGCGGGCGTGGCTCGGGCTCGCTGGGTAGCCTCGTCGTCGTGGGTTCGCTGTTCCTCTAGTACGGGACACCGCGTTGAGGCTTTCTCCGCGGTGAGTCCCTTGCGCGCTCGCCGGCCACTGCGCCGGCCGCGCGAGGTCCCCGTCCATCCATGTGCCCGACAGCGGCACGTGTTCCGCGACGGCAGGTCCTGATCACCTGCGTGTCGCGGGGAGGAGTTCCCGTGACCCATTCCCCGAGTTCCCTGTCCCAGGTGCAGCCGGCGGCATCGCGGCCGCACCGGGTGTGCGCGATCCGCGGCGGGACCGTCCGGTTCGCCGAACGGGTCGTCCTGGCCGGGATCGACCTCGTGGTCGGTCCGGCCGAGCGGATCGCCGTGATCGGTGACAACGGCGCTGGCAAGTCGACGCTGCTGCGCGTGCTCGCCGGGACCGTGGAGCTGACCGCCGGCGAGCGGGCAGTCGAACTGCCCGGCGGTGCCGCGTTCGCCGAACAACAACCCCGGTTCCGGCCGGACGCGACCGTCACGCACGCACTCGACGACCTGCTCGCCGACATCCGTGCACTCGAGGCCGAGACCCAGCGGGCCGCCGAACGGCTGGCAGCGGCCGGCCCCGGCGAGCGGGACGAACTGCTCGAGCAGCTCAGCGCCGCCGTCGACCGGTTCGAGGCCCGCGACGGGTACCAGCTCGACCAGCGGGTGGACGCGGGCCTTGACCGGCTGGGGCTCGGCGGCCTCGACCGGTCCCGGCCCGTGCACACGCTCTCCGGCGGCGAACGGGCCCGGCTCGCGCTCGCCGCCGCGCTGGCGTCCGAGGCGGAGCTGCTGCTGCTCGACGAGCCGACCAACGACCTCGACGACGCCGGCATCGCCTGGCTGGAGGACCGCCTGGACGCGCACCGCGGCGCGCTGGTGGTCGTCACCCACGATCGCGCGCTGCTGGACCGGCTCGCGACCGACATCGTGCACGTCGAGGACGGTGCGCTGCGCCGATACGGCGACGGCTACGCCGGATACCTCACCGCACGTGCGAGCGAACGACGCCGGCTCCTCGACGAGTACGAGGCATGGCGGCAGGACCTCGCCCGTCAGCAGGCAATCGTCGCCGCCAACGCGTTCCGGCTCGACGCGATACCGCGGAAGGCGGAACGTGCGGTCTTCGGCCACGGCGCGTTCCGGGCCCGCGGCCGGGACCACGGCGCGATGGGACGGATCCGGATGGCGAAGGAGCGGCTCGCGCGGCTGCGCGGCGACCCCGCACCACGGCCCGCCGACCCGCTCCGGTTCACACCCGCCTTCACCTCCATTCCGACCTCCACCTTGACCTCCACCGCGGCCTTCAACGGACCGGCCGCCGCGTCCGCCGGTGCCGCCGAGGAGAAGGCCGTGCTGATCCGGGCGGACGGTGTCCGCCTGGACGACGGCGGGCCGAGGCTGCGGCTGGACGCGCTCGCGGTGGCGCCCGGCGACCGGCTGCTGATCTCCGGACCCAACGGCGCCGGGAAGACCACGCTGCTGAACGTCCTGGCGGGCGAGCTCACACCACAGTGGGGGACCGTCTGGCGGCGAACCGGCATCCGCGTCGCCTGGCTGCGGCAGGACGTCACAACCGGTACACCGGCGACGCTCCTCGACGCGTTCGCCGCCGCCACCGGCGCCTACCGGGACGACGCCGCCGACACACTGCTGCGGCTCGGCCTGTTCCACCCCGACGACCTGCACCGGCAGGTGGCGCACCTGTCGGTCGGACAGCGCCGACGCCTCGAGGTCGCGGTCGCCGTCACCCGCCCCAGCGACGTGCTCCTGCTCGACGAACCCACCAACCACCTCGCCCCCGAACTCCTCGAACAGTTGGAGGACGCATTGCGTGACTACCCCGGCGCCGTGCTCACCGTCACCCACGACCGGCGGTGGCGCGAACGGGCAGGGACCTCGGCCACGACACGACAGATCCACGTCGCACCCGGCGG
Source organism: Dactylosporangium sp. NPDC006015 (assembly GCF_040614215.1). NCBI lineage: Bacteria > Bacillati > Actinomycetota > Actinomycetes > Micromonosporales > Micromonosporaceae > Dactylosporangium > Dactylosporangium sp. NPDC006015. Next base: position 343,026 of record NZ_JBEXUD010000004.1, on the reverse strand, counting down.
CCTGGTCGGACCGGCCGGCCCCCCGCCCGCATAGGGTGGGCGGCGTGGCGCTGCGACTTGTCCAGGTGAACCTCAAAGCCCGCGACGACGCGGCGCTCGGCCGGTTCTGGGCGGCGGCACTCGGCTGGGTGGCCCGCGGCGGGCACGGCGCGACCAGCGCCGCACCCAAAGGGTTCGACTGGACCGACCCCGACGCGCCCGTGTGCGTCGACGCCATCGCCGTCCCGGACCCCTCGACGGTGCACTACCGCGCGCACCTCGAACTCGCCACCACCTCCGGTGCCCATTACCTGCAACTGGTCGCACGCCTGCAGGAAATCGGTGCGACGCTCGCCGACGTGGGGCAGGGCGACGGCCGGCGGACGGTGCTGGCGGACCCGGAAGGCAACGAGTTCTGCGTCCTGGAGCCTCGGGAGCTGTACCGGGGCACCGGGCCGATCGGCGCGGTCGCCGTCGACTGCGCCGACCCGCAGATCATGGCTCGCTTCTGGGGCGAGGCGACGGGCTGGACCGTGCACGAGACGACCAGCGACCGTGCGCTGCTGCGATCGGCGAACGGCACCGGACCGTTCCTGGAGTTCGCTCGCACACCCCACCTGCCAGGCGCACGGCACCGGGCGCACCTCGACGTCGTGCCGAACCGCGGCGACACCCAGCAGGCGGAGGTGGCCCGCCTGCTGGGCCTGGGCGCCTCTCCCGCGGACGTCGGGCAGCGCGATGTCTCGTGGGTCGTTCTCACCGACCCGGAAGGCAACGAGTTCTGCGTCCTCGCCCCCGCGTGACGTTCAGCTCACACCCGTGGCCCCGGGGACGTAGTGGGCGAGGTACGCGAGCAGCTCCGGGTCGAGGTCACCGGCGCGGCGCTGCTCATCGATCGCGGTAGCGAGCCGCGCCTCGATCAGGAACCGGTAGGCGAACAGCTCCACTGTCGGCGCGCACCAGTACACGGTGTCGCGTCCGTAGTGCGGCCCTGGTTCATAGGTGAAGTCGTCGGCGGAGCACACCACGCAGCTGCCGCCGTCGCGGTGCAGGTACAGGTACCACACGATGCAGCTCTGCTGGTCACGGAAGAACAGGACCATCCGGTCATCCGGATGCACGGGGCTTGGCAGCGGCCCGGTCACGTCGGTCCAGCAGGCGTGGTGCCCTTCGCGGTCCAGGAGGCGGTGCAGGTTCGCGCGGGTGATGAGCGCGACGAAGTCCGCCGGCAGCGTCAGCCCGTCCGTGGCCAGGTCCGCCGCGATCGGGTCGGTCACCGCGGTGCGGTAATCCAGCGGGTCGCCGGGGTCGCCGAACCAGGAGAAGTCGCCGGTGAACGACGCCTCGTCCACCCGCGGCAGCGTGTGCAGCGGGTACGCCTGGAAATGGGCGAAGATCCGCTCTCGCCTGTCGTACGGTCGGTACGGGCCGAGACCGACCCCCGGCCAGAACGCCTCAAGACGCACCGCGGCCGCCCCGGCGCCGACCTGACGGAACCCGTCGTCCACGTCGCCGGCCGGCTGTCCGGTGTCGTCCGCGGCGCGGATGGGGCGGGGAACGACCCGCCCGGTCCGCTGCGGCAGCTCCGGCAACCGCAGGTCCGGAAGGCCGAGCTCATCGGGCGGGCTGACGTGGCCCGGCACGTCCCGGGGGAGCGGCAGGGGAGTGATGTCGACGAAGACGTCACCGACGTCGCGCCGCTGCACCGGCCACCGCGCGTCGATGGCGCGAGCCGCCGCCGTACACGCCGGGCACTCGCCGGGGCGGCCGCCCCACATGCCGAACTGGGAACCCGTCATGTCCGGCCGTTCGATCCCGCACAGCGTGGCGCGGAACAACCCGTACGCATGCCGGCGCGGGTCGGCCAGCATGTCCGTGCACGCCGCCTCCCACCGCAGATCCCACCGCTGGTAGATCGCCCGCGACACCTCGCCATCCACGTGTCCGAGTCGGGTGTCCGCGTGGCACCACGTGCACACCCACGTCTCGCGGAACCACCGCGACGGCGGGAGATCCCACCGCACCATCTCCCGATCACACGCATGACAGAGCACGGCGGGATTCTGCCATCACAAACCGAAGCCAACGGGATAACCGGCGGCGGCCTGCGCGGGCCGGTGGGATCATGCGCGGATGAGGTCGAGGCTGCGGAAACTGCACATCGACGACCGGGAGTACACGTGGACGGCGCAGATCCGCGCCGCGTCCGGCCCGGACGGCCGGCAGCACCGGTGCATCCGCATCCGCGTGTGGGGCGCCGGCCGGACCGGCTGCGCGCTGCAGGCCGACCTGGCCGTTCGACGTCAACCGGTCGCCGCCGACGAGGACGCGTACCCGTACCCTGCCGCGGCCGACGTCCGGACCCTCATCGAATACGGATTGCGTGCAGGCTGGAAACCGCAATCCCGCGGGGGCACCTTCCAGGTCACGTCGGCCGCTGACGTGGCGCTGCCCGGGTTCGTCGTCACCGACGTGGCGTGGGCCGGCGAACGACACCGGTGACCTGCCGGGAAACGCGGTGCCGGTGGCCGGCCGGGCGACCTATGCTCGTCCATCGCCGCCGTCTGACATCGAGGAGCCGCCGATGCCCCACGTGACGCTCCACGCTCTCGAAACCGACCTCGCCGGGCGAGAGGCCGGCCTCATCAGGGAACTCACCGACGCCGTCGTGTCCGTGTACGGCGAATGGGCCCGGCCGTCGGTCGACGTCAGGCTCATCGGCATCCCGGCCGGGCGGTGGGCCCGCGGCGGAGTGCCGGTCGCCTCTGCCGCGCCGTCGGTCACCTTCGGCATGCGTGAGGAGGTGTTCGCCCGGCCGGACGCCGCCGGTGTCGTCGCGCGGCTCGTCTCGGCGTTCACCGATGCCGTCACCGCCGTGTTCGGCGACGACTGCCGCGACGAGGTGCTGGTCGAACTCGTCGGCCAGCCCACGTCCCGGTCGGGTCTCGGCGGCAAGGTGATCAGCGGCGGGTAGCGCGTGCACGCCCCGCCGGATGCCTGCCGCTGTGCTCGTGCCGAGCCGCCGGGCACGAGCACAGCGGGTCGCGTCACGCGACGGCGGTCCCCTCCAGTTCGACGAGCTGACCCGGGATCGCGAGCCGGGTCACGCCGAGCATCGTCGTGGCAGGCGCGACCTTCGCGGCGCCGAGCCGGGACGCGAGGACGCCGTAGTGCGGGAACAGCAGGTCGACGTCGGTCGTGTACACGTTCAGCCGGACCAGGTTCTCCAGGGACATGCCGGCCTCGGCGAGGACGGCCTCCAGGTTGTCGAGGCTCAACGCCAGCTGCGCGGCCATGTCACCGTCGTGCATGGGACGGCCGTCGGCGCTCATCGCGGTCTGCCCGGAGCAGTACAGGGTGCGGGTCTCCCCGGAGACGAGCTCACCCTGGTTGAATCCCATGTCGAGCGACCAGGCGACCGGGTTGACCGCCGTTCGTTGCAATGCCACATCTGCTCCATTCGGATCGGGTGGACGGGCGGGCCGTCCGTGGTGATGAGCCTGCCAACGAATCACGACATCCTGTGTCGTGTATTGCAGGAAGGTTCCCGGATGCGCGCCGACCGGCTGGTTTCGCTGGTGCTGCTGCTCCGCCAGCGCGGGCGGCTGTCCGCCGCGACCCTCGCCCGTGAGCTGGAGGTGTCGACCCGCACCGTCCTGCGCGACATCGAGGCGCTGTCCGCGGCCGGTGTCCCCGTGTACGCCGAACGCGGCCGGCACGGCGGGTTCATGCTGCTGCCCGGTTTCCAGACGGAGCTGACCGGCCTGAACCACGACGAGGCGCTCGCCCTGCTGGTCGCCGGTTCCCGCAGCGGCGCGCAGGCGTTCGGGCTCGGGTCGGCGCTCGCCTCCGCGATGCGCAAGGTCGTGGACGCGCTGCCGGAGAGCTACCGGACCACCGCGGCGGGCGCGGTCCAGCGGCTGCTGATCGACCCGGAGACCGACCTCCTCGCGCGCCGGCAGGTCGGCGAGGAGGTCCCCGACGCGGTCATGGCCGAGGTGCGCCGAGCGGTCCTCGCCGGCCACAAGCTGCGCATCCACTACGCGCCGGTCCGCCAGAGCCCGACGTGGCGCACCGTCGACCCGGTCGGCCTCGTCACGGTCCGCGACCAGGGATACCTGCTGGCCACGAGATCCGGCGAGGACCGCACCTACCGGCTGTCCCGGATCGTGGCCGCCGAGGAGCTCGACGAGCCTGCCGAGCGGCCCGACCGCATCGACCTGGACCGTGCCTGGCAGGAACGCAGCACCCGGTTCCGGACCGGCGGCGACCAGGTCACCGTCCTGGTCCGGCTGCACCCCGCCCGCCGGGAGGACCTGGCCGGCACCGTCCTGGCCGTCCTCGCCGAAACCACCGACGAGGACGGCTGGCTGCGGATGGAGGTCACGTTCCAGGACGGCCGGCACGCCGAATGGGCGCTGTGGCAACTCGCCACGAACGCCGAAGCCCTGACCCCGCGATGGCTGCGCACGTCCCTGCGCGACCGCGCCGCCGCCATCGCCGCCCGCTACGCGGAACCAGCCTGACCGGGACGCGACGCCGCGCCCCGCCGCCGGGCAGGCCCGGTCTCGTCGTCCCTGCGCCACGCCACCAGAGGTCGCTTCCGTGGACGCTGAGACCCACGCCAAGGCGTCCCGGCCGAGAATTGTCGAATGCGGCACCCGACAATGCGGCTCCGGCAACCGGACGACCTCGACACCTGCATCGAGATGCTCAGGGCCGTGCACGAGACCGACGGATACCCGCTGCGCTGGCCGGCGGACCCGCGCCGCTGGCTCAACCCGCCGCACCTGCTCCAGGCCTGGCTCGCCGAAGACCCCACCGGTGCCATCGTCGGCCACGTCGCCGTCCGGTACCTGCACGACGGCGGCGGTGACGTTGCCGCGCACACCGGACGGGCGGACCTGTCCCGGCTGTACGTCGCCCCAGGGGCACGCCGCCGCGGCGTCGCCGGGGCGCTGGTTGCCTGCGTGGTGTCGTGGGCGGCCCGGCACGGCCACGTGCTGACGCTCGACGTCACCGAGGAACGGCGGTCCGCGGCCACGGCCTTCTACGAGGCGACCGGCTGGCGGCACCTCACCACGACGGACGCGGACTGGGTCGCCGACGACGGCAGCCCGGTCAGACTGCGCCGCTACGTCCTGGACCCGGCACCGCGGACCCGAATGTAGATTCCGGCAATGGATCTTTCGATGTTGCAGGCACGGGCCGCTGAGATCGCCGCCATGTACGACGAGCACAACACCGCCGCGGGGCGGGGTGCGTGGACGACAGGTGACCTGGCGCTGGGGTTCGTCGGGGATGTCGGGGACCTCGCCAAACTGGTCATGGCGGTGGACGGGCGGCGGGAGATCCCGGACGCCCGGGACCGGCTCGGGCATGAGCTGGCGGACTGCCTGTGGTCGGTGCTCGTGCTCGCCGACCGGTACGGCGTCGACCTGGTCGCGGAGTTCGGGCGGATGACCGACGGGATCGAGCGGCACCTGACCTGACCACCCGGCGGGCGGCAAACGATCCGGGCGCGGAAACAAAGAAAGGCAAGGAGAAACGCTCCCTGCCACTTCTAACGTATATCGCACCCCGGGGCTTGCGGCAAGACCACGGGCGTGCGGCAGAATGCTCCATTCGTGGCGAATGGGGGATTTCATGCGTGACGTGATCATCGCCGGGGGTGGGCCGACGGGGCTGATGCTCGCCGCCGAGCTGCGGCTGCACGGCGTCGACGTGATGGTGCTGGAGAAGGAGCCGCAGCCCGCCGCGTACGTGAAAGCGCTCGGGCTGCACGTGCGCAGCATCGAGCTCATGGAGCAGCGGGGACTGCTGGAACGGTTTCTCGACAACGGGCGGCGGTCCCCGGTCGGCGGGTTCTTCGCCGGGATCACGAAACCGGCGCCGGCGTTGGACACCGCCCACGGGTACGTCCTCGGCATCCCGCAGCCGGTGACCGAACGGCTCCTCGCCGAGCACGCCACGGACCTCGGCGCCGACATCAGACGCGGCCGTGAGGTCGTCGGGCTCGCGCAGGACCCGGACGGGGTGACCGTCGACCTCGCCGACGGCACCCGGCACACGGCACGGTTCCTGGTCGGATGCGACGGCGGGCGCAGCACCGTCCGCAGGTTGTCAGGTATCGCGTTCCCCGGCGAGCCGAGCCGCGCCGACACGCTGCTCGGCGAGATGGAGGTGACCGCGGCGCCGGAGACGGTGACCAGCATCGTCGCCGAGATCCGTAAGACGCAGCTGCGGTTCGGGCTCGGACGGTCCGGTGACAGCGGCCCGTACCGGGTCGTGGTGCCCGCGGACGGGGTCGCCGAGGACCGCGGCGTGCCGCCGACATTGGAGGATTTCCGGAAACAGTTGCAGGTATTCGCCGGCACCGACTTCGGGGTGCACTCGCCGCGGTGGCTGTCGCGGTTCGGTGACGGCACCCGGCACGCCGAGCAGTACCGGGCCGGGCGGGTGTTCCTCGCCGGCGACGCCGCGCACGTCCACCCGCCGCTCGGCGGGCAGGGGCTGAACCTCGGCATCCAGGACGCGGTCAACCTCGGCTGGAAACTCGCCGCGGCCGTCGGCGGGTGGGCGCCGGACGGGCTGCTCGACACGTACCACGCGGAGCGGCACCCGGTCGCCGAGGACGTGCTGGACAACGTCCGGGCGCAGACGGAGCTGCTGCGCACGGAGCCGGGCCCGCAGGCGGTGCGCCGGCTGCTGGCGGAGCTGATGAGCTTCGAGGAGGTCAACCGGCACCTCATCGAGAAGATCACCGCGATCTCCGTCCGGTACGACCTGGGCGGCGGCCACGATCTCGTCGGCCGGCGGCTGCGGGACGTCCCGCTCAAGCAGGGCCGCCTGTACCAGCTGATGCATGCCGGCAGGGGACTGCTGCTCGACCAGGCGGGCCGGCTGTCGGCCGGGGGCTGGGCGGACCGCGTCGACCGCGTCGTCGACGTCAGCGACGACCTCGACGTGCCGGCGGTGCTGCTGCGCCCCGACGGGTACGTCGCGTGGGCCGGCGACGGCCAGACGGACCTCGACATCCGCCTCGGGACGTGGTTCGGGGCGGCCACCTGACCAGCAGGATCCCACCTCGGCGTCCACCCGCGCTGCCGTGCAGGACCGCGCCAGGATCGGCGCAGCACCGCATAAGATCCATGCCCATGACGGGGACACTCCTGGTGACAGGCGCGACCGGTTCGCTCGGGCGGCGCGTGTACGAGCAGGCCACCGCCGGCGGATGGACCGTCACCGGCACCTGGTTCGCGAACCGGGCCCGCGGCGGCGACGTGCGCCTCGACATCCGCGACCGGCCGGCGATCGGCGCGCTGCTGCGCGACACCCGCCCCGACGTCATCATCCACACGGCCGCGGGACGGGACCGCGGTGACTGGGCGTCCATCGCCGACGGCGCCGCCAACGTCGCGGTCGCCGCCGCCGGCGCCGGCATCCGGCTCGTGCACATGTCCAGCGACGCCGTGTTCTCCGGCCGGGAGATCCACTACGACGAAACCGCATTACCGGACCCGACATACCGGTACGGCGCGGCGAAGGCCGCCGCCGAGACCGCCGTCGCCGCGATCCACCCGGACGCGGTGCTGGTCCGGACCTCGACGATCCTCGGCGACGGCCGCGGCGCGCACGAGGTCCTCACCCACGACCTGGCGTCCGGGCGGGTGCAGGGGGCGCTGTTCACCGACGAGATCCGGATGCCGGTCCACGTCGACGACCTCGCCGCCGCGCTGCTCGAGGTCGCCGCCGGCAGCCACTGCGGCGTGCTCAACATCGCCGGTCCGCAGCCGATCAGCCGGCACGAGCTCGGCCTGCTCGTCGCCGCCCGCGACGGCCTGGACCCCGCGACGATACCGGCCGCCCGCAGCAGGGACCTGTTCCCGAACCGGCCGCTGGACGTGCGGCTCACCAGCGCTCTCGCCGAGTCGATGCTGCGGGTCAGGCTGCGACCGGCCGGCGAGTTCATGGCCGGGCCTGCTACCGTCGCCGGTGACCGACCCGACCCGAGGAGGTGAGACCCGTGCACGTGGTGACAGGACGGGTGCTCCCTTCCCCGATGGTCGAACGGCTCACCTGACCCAGGTGACCGGCCGGGGCGCCCGCGACACGGCATCCCGGAAGGCAGCACACCTGTGCGGTACATCTCCAGCACGACCGCCGACGGCATCTGCGGCAGGCAGTTCGTCCTCGGCGACATCCCCGGCACCCTGTGGACCCCGGCCGGCGGGGGCGGCGGCCCGCTGATCCTCATCGGGCACGGCGGACGCCAGCACAAGGCCGCACCCGCCGTCGTCGCCGGCGCGCGCCGGTTCGTGACTGGGCTCGGCGCGACCGTCGCCGCGATCGACGCGCCCGGGCACGGCGACCGGCCCCCGATCACCCCACCGTGGCACGGCCGCCGGCCGAGCCTGCCGGAGGTCGTCGCGTTCAACTCGGCGCTCGCGGCGCTCGCCGTGCCCGACTGGCAGGCCGTCATCGACGCGCTGCCGGACGGGCCCGTCGGGTACTGGGGAACGTCCCTCGGCGCCGGGATCGGCATCCCGCTGGCCGCGGCCGAACCCCGCATCGGCGCCGCCGTCCTCGGTCTCGCCGCCGGCCCGCTCGACGCGGCGGCGGAGGTGACGGTGCCGGTGGAGTTCCTGCTGCAGTGGCACGACGAGCTCGTGCCCCGCGAGCAGGCGCTCGCGTTGTTCGACGCGCTCGGGTCCGCGGACAAGACGCTGCACGCGAACCCCGGCGGGCACGGAGACGTCCCGGCGTTCGAGCACGACAGCTCAGTGCGGTTCTTCGCCCGGCACCTCGGCGACCCGCGCGTGTAGGTGCATGTCGTGCCAGCCGTCGGTGTGGCGGGCCTCGCCGCGTTTCGTGCCCTCAAGCGCGTACCCGGCGCGGCCCGCGACCCGGCACGACGGCACGTTCGCCGTCGAGTGGCAGACCTCGACCCGGTGCAGGCCGAGCGTCCCGAACGACCACCCGGTCAGCGCCGCCAGGGCCCGCCCCGCGACGCCCCGGCCACAGGCGGACGGCAGCACCCAGTACGACACCTCCGCCAGCCCTTCGGCGAGGTCGATCGTGCGGAGACTGATCTGCCCGGCGACCCGGCCGCCGGCGGTGACGGCCCAGCCGGCGCCGGTCTCCGCCCGCCAGCGCGCCGGCCAGCGGGCGATCCAGTCGCGGGCCTCCGCGGCATTCATCGACCGGCAGTGCCAGCGCTGGATGTCAGGATCGGAGTAGGCTTCGACCACCGCGTCCACGTCGGCGGGCAGCCACGGCCGCAACCGCAGGCCGTCGCCGTCCAGCACCGGCTGAACGGATGCGGCGAGGGTCCCTACCGGCAGTGCCGGTGTCACGAGCGACGGCATGCCGCCGACGGTAATTGACGGCAATACGGAAATCGAAAATCGGTAACGACGCCGCCCGGCGGCATCCATCAGCGTAGCGCCGTCGCGGGGCCGGTGACGTCGTCGGACAGAGCGGCGTCGTCAGGCGGTCCCTGGGGGGACGCAGCCGTCGGTGACGCTGGCCTCGGCGGCGGCGATCACCGCGTCGAGACGGTCCCGGGTGGCGGTGAGACCGGCGACCTGCGCGTCGATCCGGCTCCGCTCCTCCGCCAGCAGCCGCAGGGTTTCCGGGGTCGCGTGGCCGGTGTACACGCACGGCAGCAGGTCCAGGATGCGGCGGCTGGACAGGCCCGCCGCGTACAGCTGCTGCACCAGCATCACCCGGTCGACGGCGCCGTCCGGGTAGTGGCGCTGCCCGGACGGGCTGCGGTCCGCGCCCAGCAGGCCCTGCTCCTCGTAGTAGCGCAGCGCCCGCACGCTGACGCCCGCCCTCGTCGCGAGCTCCCCGATCCGCACCTGCGACCCTCCTCACGCCCAGCACACTTGCCTCTGACGTCAACGTCAGGTTCTAGCGTAACCGGCATGGACATCAACGGATCGGTCGCGCTCGTCACGGGCGCCAACCGCGGCCTCGGCCGGCACTTCGCCCAGGAGCTGCTCAACCGCGGCGCGACCGTGTACGCCACCGCACGCGACCCACGCACCGTCGACCTCCCCGGCGTGCGGGTGCTGCGGCTGGACGTCACGGACCCCGGCAGCATCGAGGAAGCCGCCGGCGTCGCGAAGGACGTGACACTTCTGGTGAACAACGCGGGCGTCGCGACGTACACCAACCTCCTCGGCAGCCCGCTCGACGCCGTCCGCCTGGAGATGGAGACGCACTACTTCGGGACGCTGCAGGTGATCCGGGCGTTCGCGCCGGTCCTCGCGGCGAACGGCGGCGGCGCGATCCTCAACGTCCTGTCGCTGCTGTCATGGGCGAATTACGACGGCGCGAATTCCTACAGCGCCGCGAAGGCCGCCCAGTGGAGCCTGACCAACGGGGTGCGGCTCGAGCTGGCGAAGCAGGGCACCCACGTCACCGGCGTGCACCTGGGCGCCGCCGACACCGACATGATGGCCGGCTGGGACGTGCCGAAGCTCGACCCCGCGTTCGTCGCCGCGACCGCCCTCGACGGCGTCGCCAGAGGCTGGACCGAGGTGCTGGTGGACGACGCGAGCCGCGCGGCGAAGGCCGCACTCACCACCTGACGGCGCGAGCGACGCGCTCACCACCTCAGGACGCGAGAAGACGTGACCTACGCGGCGCAGGCCCCGGTCACCGCCTGCGGTTGTGGTAGCGGTCCAGGACGTCGAGGGCGTCCTGGACCTGCCCGCGCCGCAGCAGCAGCTCCGCCAGCAACGTCGCCGGCGCAAGCCCGGACGGGTCCGACAGCGCCGCGATCGCCTCGTCCTCACGGCCCTGCCCGGCGAGCAGCTCACCGAGCCGCGCCCGCACCGACGGCAGGTCATGGTCGGGGCAGGCCCGCAGGGCGGCGACCGCCTCGGGCACCCGGCCACGCTCGACGAGCAGCTCCACCCGGATCATGAGCAGATCCACGTCGTGCGTGTCCTCCAGCAACGCCAGGGCCGCGTCCGGGGCGATCCCGCCAAGGGCGTGCAGGGCGCACTCGGGATCGTCGCCGCGGGTGGCGAGCTCGGTCAGGATCGCGACCGCCTCCTCGATCCGGCCGTTGCGGCTGTACAGCTGAGCCAGCGGCACCCCGTCGAACGGTTTGAGCACGTCAGCGGCCCCCTCGACGTCACCCTGCCGCTCCAGCACCTCGGCCAGCCACATCGTGAGGCGGCCGTCGCGGTAGCCGCGGCAGGCGACGTCGGCCGCCCAGTCCCGCAGGTCACCGGCCCGGCCGTGCCGGTGCAGCAGCCGCCCCGCCTGATCCAGCACGTACGGGGCGTGCGGCCGCAGCACCGCGACCGCCTCATCCACCGCGTCCCGCCGCTCCAGCTCCGCCGCGACCACCCCCGCCACGTGCGCCGAACCGCCGGCCAGCGGCTCCAGGACCGCGAACGCCTCGCCGCCGCGACCCGCCGCGGCCGCCACCTCGAACAGAGCGGCGGCCACCCCCGCCTCGCCCAGCCGCGGTACCAACAGCGCGAACACCTCCTCGACGCGGCCCTGCGCACCGAGCAGCGCCGCGACCTCCCGCGCCACCCGGTGATCGTCCACCCAGGGGGTGAGCAGCGCCAACGCCTCACCGGTCCGCCCCCGCCCGTGCAGGGCGGCGGCGCGGGCCCGCAGCACCGGCAACCATCCCGCGTCGGTGAACCGGTCCAGCGCGGCGTCGTCCGGGTCGTGCTCGGCGAGCACCTGCGCGCAGCCCTCGTCGCCCGCGGCGGCCCGGACCCGGAGGATCCCGGCGTGCCCGAGCCCGGCGAGCCGCCGCGCGATGCCGACAGGGACCCGCCGGTCACGGATGAACCGCGCATGCACGTCCATCCCGGCAACATATCGGCACCGGCCACTGTCCCGTGTCCCCGCCACGGCACCGCCGACGTGTTGGCCACCGCTTGTCCAGTCGTCTCGTGCCGCCGGTGTACGTGGGGCGCCGGCGCTCCTGGTCAGGCGCTCACCAGCGAGACGGCCAGCGCCGCCATGACGACGGCGATCGCGGCGTCGACGACCCGCCACGCCGCCGGGCGGGCCAGCAGCGGCGCCAGCCGGCGGGCACCGAAACCGAGTGCGGTGAACCACAGCAGGCTCGCGGCCGCCGCACCAGCGCCGAACGCCCACCGGTCCTGATGCTGGTGCGCGACGGTGCCGAGCAGGACCACCGTGTCGAGGTACACGTGCGGATTGAGAAACGTGAACGCCAGGCACGCCAGCAGCGTCGCCGGCGGATGGTCCAGCGGGGTCAACGCGGCCGGTCGCAGCGCCCGGCGGGCGGCGAGGACCGCGTAACCGAGCAGGAACGCGGCACCCGCCCACCGCACGACCGTCAGGACGGCCGGCGCGCCGGCCACGACGACGCCGAGACCCGCGATCCCGGCGCTCATCAGGGTCGCGTCGGCGGCCGCGCAGATCGCCACGACCGGGCCGACGTGCTCGCGGCGCAGCCCCTGCCGCAGCACGAACGCGTTCTGCGCGCCGATGGCGACGATCAGCCCGAGCGAGAAACCGAACCCGGCCAGCGCGGAACCCACGCCGGTCAACGGATGCGCGCCGCCCGCCGCTCGGTGGCGGTGATGTAGCCGCGCAGCGCGTCCCGCGACCGGGACAGCGCGTCGATGTGCCCGTCGAGCCCGTGCAGCCTGGCGCGGAGCGTGTCCAGCAGCTCCGGGCACGGTTCGAGCTCGGGCACGGCACCGGAAGCGCACGGCAGCAGCGCCCGGATCTCCTGCGTCGACAGCCCGGCCTCCAGCAGGTGACGGATCTGCGCGACGGTCACCACCGCGTCGTCGGCGTAGTCGCGGTAGCCGCTCGCGGCCCGGCCCGGCTCCAGGAGGCCCTGCGCCTCGTAGTAGCGCAGCTGGTGCGCGTGCACGCCGGTGCGCCGGCTCAGCTCCCCGATCAGCATGAGCGCCCCCGCTTGACCTTCGACCGGTGTGAACGTTGACGATTCTGTCATGACGTTCGACCCGCACGACCTGCTCGCCGCCAGCCGGCTCGGGGTCCTGGCCACCATCAAGGCCGACGGCCGCCCGCAACTGTCCCCGGTCATGCCGTTCTACGACCGCGCCGCCGGGGTCATCCTCGTGTCGATGACACAGGGCCGGGCGAAGACCGCGAACCTGCGCCGCGACCCACGGGCGACGCTGGAGGTCACCGGCGCCGACGGCAGGTCGTGGGCGACCGCCGAGGGCATCGCCACCCTCACCGGCCCCGGCACCGACCCGCACGGCCCCGAGGTCGAGGCCCTCGTCGACTACTACCGCCGCGCCGCCGGCGAACACCCCGACTGGGACGAGTACCGTACGGTGATGGTCTCCGACCGCCGGGTGCTGATGTCGATGACCGTCGACCACGTGTACGGCGCCGACCTCGCCTGACCCGACGCCGCTGTCACACCCGCAGCCCCCGTGCCTGCCGGTGTCGGCAGCCGGACCGCGGTAGCGTGACCGTGCGTGACCGGGTCGGGCCGGTCGAACCGGCGGTGGGGCCCGCCGACCCCGAACCGGGTGAATCGCGACGACGCCAACGGTCCCTGCAGACAGCTGACGCATGCCTGCAGGGAGGGCCGCCGCGATGCAAGACCCCACAACCAGCCCCGTCGACCCCGACGTCGACCTCCACGTGCCCGCCGAGCTACGCCCGCACGCGCTGCCGGTCCTCGCCGCGATCAGCACCGGGGGAACGCTCGGCTCCGCCGCCCGCTTCGGCCTCAGCGCCGCCTGGCCGCACCGCTCGGACGGGTTCCCGTGAGCCATCTTCGTGATCAACGTGTCCGGGTGCTCTGCTCATCGGCGTACTCATGGTCATCGTCACCGAGGTCGCCACCCGGCAACGGCTGCTGCGGGCGTTCCTTGGCGTCGGGGTGCTCGGCGGGTACACGACCTTCTCCACCTACGTCGTGGACATCCACCGGGCCGCGGTCGCCGCGCGGCCCGGCATCGGCCTGCTGTACCTCGCGGTCACCGTGCTCGGGGCGCTCCTTGCCGAATGTGCCGCCACCGCCACCATCAGCTGGCTCGTCCGGCGGGCCACGGGTGCGGTCCGGTGACGCTGCTGCTGGTCCTGCTCGGCGCCGCGGTCGGCGCGCCGCTGCGCTATCTCACCGACCGGACCGTGCAGTCCCGCAACGACTCCATCTTCCCGCAGGCCTCGGCGCCGCCTATCTCGGCGCGCTCGCCGCCGCGTTCTCGTGAGCCACACCCACGTACCGGCGCCGGACGTGGACCTGATCCGCCGCGACCTGGCAGGCTGGGTGGGGTGAACCTCGACGACCTGCCGACGTTGGCGGTGGCATCGGCGGCCGCGTTCGGTCTGGCGCTGCTGTCGGCGGTGGCCGGGTTCGGCGGCGGAGTCCTGCTGCTGCCCGTGTTCACGGCACTGTTCGGACTCCGCGTCGCGGTTCCGATGCTGACGTTGACGCAGGTGTCGAGCAACGCCTTCCGAGGGTGGCTGAACCGCCGGGAGCTGCACTGGCGGCTGATCGGCTGGTTCGCTCTGGGTGCGGTGCCACTGGCGGTCGCCGGCGGGCTGCTGCTGGCGCACGCGCCGCTCGGCCCGCTGAAACGGCTGCTGGGCGTGTTTCTCATCGGCGTCGTTGTCTGGCGGCGCCGCAACCCGCGGCCGCGCAAGCCCGCCGAGCAAAGCTTCGCCGTGGTCGGGGCGGCCTCCGGCCTGGGCTCGGCGCTGCTCGGCTCCGTCGGGCCGCTGACCGCCCCGCTCTTCCTCGCCTACGGGCTGACCCGCGCGGCGTACATCGGCACCGAGGCCGTCAGCGCGCTGACGATGCACCTGTCGAAGATCGCCGCGTACGGCACCGGTGATCTGATCACGAGCCGGGTGCTGCTGTTCGGGGCGGCGCTCACACCGGCCACCCTGGCCGGCGCCTGGGTCGGCAGGAAGATCGTCGGGCGGACCAGCGACCGCGTGTTCGTCGTCCTGGTCGAGGCCGGTCTGGTCGCTGCCGGTGTGCTGTTCCTGCTCGGTCTGTGACGCCGCCGATCCCCGCACGCCCCCGAGGCCCTCGTCGACCGCCACGGCCGCGCCGCTCGCGAACAACCCCGACTGGGACGAGTACCGTACGGTGATGGTCTCCGACCGCCGGGTGCTGATGTCGATGACCGTCGACCACGTGTACGGCGCCGACCTCGCCTGACGGCCTTTGCGGATTACCGGAAACCGTAATCCGAAAATTCCCGGCAGGTCACACCACCCGTGTTCGCGGCAGCGGTCGTCCGCTGCACCGGCCCGGCGAGGGCGTCTGCATGTTGACCGGTCATGCGGCGGGCGGGGTCAGAAGGCGAAGGAGTTGAACGGCTCCGGGTCGGTGCGGAAGAGCCGGCCGAGGGCGGGGACGGCGCCGTCGTGGTGGGGACGGATGTGGCCGGCGGCGGCCAGCAGCGCCGCGGACATGCCGCCGAGGTACAGGGAACCGAGCGCCTGGACGGTCAGCGTCAGGTCGGGCCGGGTCCGGGTGGGGGTGCAGGTCGCGCCGTCGGGGGTCGCCGACAGCCGCCACGTGCCGGTGTTGCGGGGGCACATCGGGTCGGCGTCGACGGCGATCGTGAGGTCGGCGGTGGTGTCGTACGACCGTGCGGTGAGCGCCGCCGGCAGGTCGAGGACGCGCAGCCACAGGTTGTCGGACTGGCGGGTGACCCGCAGGGCGCGCGGGTTGCGCAGCATCCACCGCAGCGGCTCGTCGGCGGGCCGGGTCGGGGCGGTGACGCGCCGGGTGAGGTCGAAGTCGGTCAGCAGCATCCACATCGCCCGGTACGCGTCCACGGAAGCCGCCTGCAGCGCGTCGACGACGAGGGTGCCGGTGTGCTCGACGAGCGGCGTCCACGGCAGCCGGAAGTTCGCGACGCCGTCGACGTCTCCCTGTGGGCAGCGGTGGATGAGGTACCGGGTGGGGCCGTCCGGGCCGGTGGCGTCGTCGCTGAGCCCGTTCCACTTGCCGGGCACCGGTCGCAGCTCGCCGACCTGCCGGCGGCGGGCCTCCTCGTGGACGCGGGGCCACGCCTGCCGGGCGGTCGCGGCGTCGACGAGCTCCAGTGACCCCACGGGCGGGTCCGCGTCGGCGAACGCGGCCTCGGCGCGGTCCAGGTCCCAGCGGGTCCGCCGGGTCGCGGGCGCGAACCCGTACCGGCCGTAGATGCCGCCCTCGCTGGCGCTCAACGCGGCGAGCGGCTCGCCCCGGTCGAGGGCCTCGTCGAACATCGCCTGCATCATGCCGCGCAGCAGGCCCCGCCGCCGGTGGGTCGCGATCACCGCGGTCGCGGTCACCCCGCCGAACGGCACCTCGCGCAGGCCGGGGACGGTGATCGCCAGCGACAGCATCGCCGAGCCGCCCACGACCTTGCCGCCGTCGAACGCGGCCTGCGGGTGGAAGTGCCCGGCCGTGACGACCTCCTCGACCCAGCGGGCCACCTGTTCCGGTGTCGCCGGCCGGTTCGGCGGCGGCCACGCCTCGGGCCCGCCGTGCCACGCCGCCGGCGCCGGCTCCCAGTGCGGCAGCCCGTTGACGTACGGCAGCACGCGCAGGTACTCGGGCGCCTCGTCCCGCGTGACGGGCCTGATCTCGATCGTCATAGATCCGATCCTGCGGAGCCGCTCCGGCCGCCGCAACGCAAAAACGGCTCACAGCCTGCGGTGCGGGTCGAAGAGGAAGGCGGCGACGGCGCGAAACAACAGCGGTATGGGGGTGTAACGGCCGGCGGACACGATCGCGGGAAGTCCGGTGCGGGTCGGTGGAGAGGACGGGTCAGGTGCGGTCGACGCCACGGTTTCTGCAGGGTGTGTACCCGTTCGTCGGGAAAGGGATCGACGCGCCGGTGGCGGTCGACACGGCGCTCAGCTACACCGTGCCGGTCGGGGTGGTGACGCAGACGGTGTACTTCCGCGGCGGCAACACCACCGACGAGCTGGTGTACGTGGTGCTGACCAGGGACGGCACGCCGATGCGGTACTTCCCGATCGGGGCGAAGAGCGACGTGCACGTGCCGCTGCGGGTCGTCGAGGACCTCGACGCCGGGACGGTCGTGGAGCTGCTCGTCGGCGCCCCGGAAGGCGTCAGCGGGGCGATCGTCGTGGACCTCGGGCTCGTGGAGGTCTGATGCAGCGACTCGTCGTCATCGGCAACGGGATGGCCGGCGCGCGGGCGGTGGAGGAGATCCTGGAGCGCGGCGGGCGGGACCGGTTCACGATCACGATGTACGGGGCGGAGCCGTACGGCAACTACAACCGGATCATGCTGTCGAACGTGCTGTCCGGCGCGGAGGACGAGGACGGCATCTTCCTCAACAGCCTGCCGTGGTACGAGGCGAACGGCATCGACCTGCGCGCCGGCGTACGGGTCGAACGCATCGACCGGTTCGCGAAGGTAGTCCTCGACGACAACGGCGACGAGCTGCGCTACGACAAGCTGATCATCGCCACGGGCAGCCGGCCGTTCATCCCGCCGATCGACAACATGCACCACCCGAAACGCGGCTACCACCAGGGTGTCTTCACGTTCCGGACGATCGACGACACCCGCGGCATGATCCGGTACGCGCGGGACCACGAACGCGCCGTCGTCATCGGCGGCGGGCTGCTCGGCCTGGAGGCCGCCCGCGGCCTGCAGGCGCACGGGGTCGCGGTGACGCTCGTGCACGCCGCCGGGCACCTGATGAACGCGCAGCTGGACGCGCAGGGCGGCGCGATCCTGCGGGCAGGCGTCGAGCGGCTCGGCATCACCGTCGAGCTCACCGCCCGTACCGAAGCGGTCGAAGGCAAGGAGAAGGTGCAGGGTGTCCGGCTCTCCGGCGGCCGGGTGATCCCGTGCGACATGGTCGTCGTCGCCGCCGGCATCCGCCCCGACACGACCCTCGCCGAGGTCAGCGGCCTGACCGTCGAGCGTGGCATCGTCGTGGACGACCAGCTGCGCTGCCTCGACGAACCCGACATCTACGCGGTGGGGGAGTGCGTGCAGCACCGCGGCGAGACGTACGGCCTGGTGGCGCCGCTGTGGGAGCAGGCGCGGGTCCTCGCCGACCACGTGACCGGGCGCGACGTGCACGCCGCCTACCACGGGTCGCGGACCGCGACGAAGCTGAAGGTCGCCGGCGTCGACGTCGCCGCGATGGGGATCAGCACGCCGGCGCCCGGCGACGAGTTCGTGGTGTTCGCCGAGCCGGGCCGCGGCGTGTACAAGAGCGTCATCATCCGCGACGACCGGCTCGTCGGCGCCACCCTCCTCGGCGACGTGTCGAAGGTCGGGTTCCTGATGCAGGCGTACGAGCGGGGGCTGCCGCTGCCGGAGGAACGGGTCCGGCTGCTGTTCGACCTCGGCGGGCCCACCGCCTCGGAAAGCGCCGCGGAGCTGGCCGGCGACGCGCAGGTGTGCAACTGCAACGGCGTCACCAAGAATGCGATCACCGAGGCGGTACAGGCCACGAAGACGCTGTCCGGGGTCATGGAACGCACCAGGGCCGGGAAGGGCTGCGGCTCCTGCAAGTCGCTGGTGGCGCAGATCGTCGACTGGGCCGCGGGTGGCGCCGCCGAGCAGGACCCGTCCGCCGACTGGTACGTGCCGGGCGTACCGATGCGGAAACCGGACCTCGTCGCGGCGATCCGCGCGCAGAACCTGCGCAGCGTCTCCGCCGTGTTCGACGCGCTCGCCGGCGGCGAGGAGGACGCGAAGAGCAAGATGGGGCTCGTGTCGCTGCTGCGGATGCTGTGGGGCGACGACTACGTCGACGAACGCGACGCCAGGTTCATCAACGACCGCGTCCACGCCAACATCCAGCGCGACGGCACGTTCTCCGTCGTGCCGCAGATGAAGGGCGGCGTCACCACCCCGGACCAGCTGCGCCGCATCGCCGACGTCGCCGACAAGTACGCGGTGCCGCTGGTCAAGCTCACCGGCGGGCAGCGCATCGACCTGCTCGGCATCCGCAAGGAGGACCTGCCGAAGGTGTGGGCCGACCTCGACATGCCGTCCGGGTACGCGTACGGCAAGAGCATGCGCACCGTGAAGACGTGCGTCGGGTCCGACTACTGCCGGTTCGGCCTCGGCGACTCCACCGCGCTCGGCATCGCGATCGAGTCCCGCTTCCAGGGCCTGGAGAGCCCCGGCAAGATGAAGCTCGCCGTCACCGGCTGCCCCCGCAACTGCGCCGAGGCGTACGTGAAGGACCTCGGCGTCGTCGCGATCGACGGCGGCCGCTGGGAGATCTACGTCGGCGGCGCCGCCGGCGCCCACATCCGCAAGGGCGACCTCCTCGCCACCGTCGGCACCCCCGCCGAGGTGATGCGGCTGACGGGCCGTTTCCTGCAGTACTACCGCGAAAATGCGAACTGGCTCGAACGCACCTACGCGTTCGTCCCGCGGCTGGGCATCGACCGTCTGCGCGCGCTGATCGTCGAGGACAGCGAAGGGATCGGCGCCGGCCTCGACGAACGGATGGAGGCGGCCGTGGCCGCGTACCGCGACCCGTGGAAGGACGACCTCGACCCGGCCGTCCCCGGCCAGTTCCGCACGTCGCTGCCGCTGGTCGCGCTGCCCCAGGTTCCGGTCCGATGACCGCGACCGCCGATCCCGAAACGGCCGCCACCAGCTACCGCCTCGGACCGGTCACGGACATCCCGGTCGGTGAGGGCCGCGCGTACGCCGTCGACGGCCACCAGGTCGCGGTGTTCCGGCTACGGCGCGGCGGCCTGCGGGCCGTGTCCGCCGTCTGCCCCCACGCCGGCGGTCCCCTCGCCGACGGCCTCATCGACGCGAAGGTCGTCATCTGCCCGCTGCATCAGCACGTGTACGACCTGGCGACGGGCTGCTCCACCAACGGCCAGCCCCCGCTGCGGGTGTACGCCATCCACGAGGACGACGGCACCCTGATCCTCACCGTGTGACGCCGGGTCGCCCCTGAACACACCGGTGCCCGAGCCGGGTTGTCCGGCTCGGGCACCGACGGAGTCGCAGCCGGACGTGTCATTGTCGGTCGTCGTTGCCCGTGTCGAGTGCGTGCGGCACCGCCGGAAGAGCGGCCGGGCCGCACGCGGTCAGGACGTGGGCGATCTGGTCGCGGGCGGTGGTGTCGCCTGCGGCGGTGTAGCGGGTGAGCAGTTCGACCAGGCGGGACTGCTGGTACACGGCCGCCGGGGTCCGCAGCCGATCCACCAGGTCGCCGGTGGGCCGGCCGGCGTCCAGCAGGGCGACGAGCTCGTCGAGGAGCTGGTCTGCGACGCGGACGGCATCCGGGGTGAGGTCGAGGTCGGGCAGCACGTCCAGCCACGCGGCGACCTCCGCGGCGAGGGTGGTGTCGGTGATGTCGGAGACGATCGGGCGCAGGTCGCCGAGCATCCTCTCGATGGCGACGAGCTGGTGATGGTCGCGATAGTCGTCGGTACCGCACAGCTCCTCGAACCGCCGGCTCATCTCCGACGCAGACTCACCCGGCTGAATGAAGTCGTCGTCGGTGACCGGCAGGGCACGCAGGCGCGCGGCGGCGGCGACCGCGTCGGCTCTGCTGAACCCGAAGGCGTCGAGTGCCCGCCGGGCCACCTCGTCCGGGTGCAGGATTGCCGGCAATGCAGTCGCGGGTGCGAGGGACCGCAGGTGCACGAGCTCCCGGACCGCGAACTCGACCGGGTAACCGTCCTCGAGGGCCCAGCTGATCACCGCCGCGGCCAGGGCGACGTCGGCGCGTGGCCGGTTCCGGGGCAGCCCCAGCTGGTCGAAGTGGACGTCGGCGACGGCCGACTCGATCAGCGACAGCCATCGGTACACCGGCGGGACATCGGCGGAACGGCGGGCCAGGAGCCACTGGTGTCGGCGGGCCGGGTCGGTGGCGATCAGGTCGGGGATGAGGTCGCTCATGCGGTGAGGCGGCGCAGGGCGGCGTACGCGGGCGGGCCCCAGGTGGGTTTGCCGCCGGGACGGCCGTGGACGCCGTTGTCGCCGATGATGATGCCGGACAGGACGCGCAGGACAGCGCAGCCGCGGGCGCGGCGCAGGGTCGCGGCGTCGGGCCGGTAGGCGTCGAGGCAGCGGTCGGCGGCGCCGTCGGGCAGCAGCAGCCAGGCGGCGGCGAGGTCGTACGCGGGGTCGCCGGCGCACAGGTCGCCGAAGTCGACGACGCCGCAGAGGGCGCCGCCTTCGGTGAGGACGTTCGCCGGATGCAGGTCGGCGTGCAGCCACACCGGCGGGCCCGACCAGTCCGGTGCCGCGACGGCGTCGTCCCACACCGCCTGTACGGCTTCCGGATTGTCGACAAGTCCCTGCTCGGTGACGTACGCGAGTCCCCTCGCGAACCCGGGCGCGCGTTCGGCGAGCGGGCCGCCGCGGTCCCGGCCGGCGGGTGCGTCGGGCGGCGCCGGCTGGTGCAGCGCCGTCAGGAACTCCGCCAGCACCGGCGCCGAACCGGTGACGGGCGCCAGGTCGGCCGGTGTGCCCGGCACCCACGTGGTGATCAGCCACGGGCGCGGGAACAGCGACGACGGCTCGCCGAGCCGCTGCGGGACGGGCACCGGCAGCGGCAGGCGCGGGGCGAGCGACGGCAGCCAGGTGTGCTCCTTGCGGAGCAGGTCGTCCGCGGACCCGGTCGCCCACGGCAGCCGGACGGCGAGGTCGTCGCCGAGCCGCCACAGCTGGTTGTCCCAGCCGCGGGCGCCGAGCCGCACCGGGCGGTCGGCGAGGTCCGGGTGCTGGTCGCGGACCAGGTCCAGGACCAGGTCCGCGGTGATCTCGGTCGTGGCGTGGGTCATGTGGGATGACAGTAGCGGCTGAGACACCGCTCAGCTGGCCTCAGGGAAGTCACAGTCACCGATGGTGAGACTGTCGGCATGCAACGGGGGCGGACGGTAGCGGGATGGACGGCGGTCGGTGCGGCAGGCGTGTACGTCGCGTTGAAAGGCAGCTGGGTCGCCGGCGGCACGTTCGGGGTCAAGGACCTCGGGAACCTGACCCGCGGCGAGTGGGCCGTGGACAACCTCGTCACGGGCGGGCTCGCGGTCGCCGGGGTCGGGGTGGCGCTCGCCGCGATCCGGCCCTGGGGGATGCGGGTGCCGGTGTGGCTGGTCGCGGTGCCGATGTGGGTCGGGGCGGGCCTGCTCGCGCCGTTCGTGGTGCTGATGCCGGCGGCCGCGGCGTTGAAGGCCGCCGGTTGGTGGGAGCCGCCGCCCCCGCCGGACGGTGACCCGACGCTGCGGCCGTGGACGTTCGTCATCGTGTACGGCAGCTTCGTCGTCCTCGGTGTCGCCCTGGCGGTCGCGTTGCTGCTGTACGCCCGGGACCGGTTCAGGCCGGTCGTCGCCGGGAGCGTCGGGCAGGCGCCACGCGGGTTGACGCACGCGGCGCAGGTGCCGCTGGCGTGGGTCGCGGCGGTCATCGCGGCCGGGCTCGCGGTCCTGCGGTTGTCGTGGGTGCTCGGCGGCACGGCCGGGCTCCGCTCGGGCGTCGGTCGCGACGCGTGGCTGCGGCTGCAGGACACGGTGACGGCGGCGCAGTTCCTGTGCGCGGCGATCGGCCTGCTGGTCATGGTGCACCGGTGGGGGCCGCGGCGGCGGTTCGCGGTGCCGCTGGTCGCGACGTGGCTCGGGGCCGGCGGGATGGTCGCCGGGGGGTTCCTGAGCATGCCGACGATCCTCGCCGGGCAGCGGTGGACGGCGCACGGGCAGACCTTCGCCGGGTACGCGACCGCCACGTTCCTCACCTGCGTCGCCGGCGCCCTGATCAGTGTCGTCGCCCTGTTCCTGCTGGTGGAGCGGGCCGGGACGGTCAAGCGCGACCAGCTTTCAGCCTGACGGTACGGGGGACGGCTCGTCGCGGACCGCGCCGTGCAGGAACACCTCGACGATGTCGGCGGGGTCGCCGCCGGCCATGACGAGGTGCTGGAACATGCGGGCGAGGTATTCGGGGTCGCGGCGCAGCCGGTCCTGTTCGGGTTCGAAGAGGACCGCGAGGGCGTCGACGGTCGCGGTCATCGAGTCGCGCCGCCGGTCGCGGACCGGGGCGGCGGTCGGGTCGAGGCGGCCGGTGGTGAGGTGCCGGACGGCGCCGGCGACCGCGCCCATGCGGCTCATGTACGCCCGGAGTGTCTCGACCGCCTCGATGAGCCGGTCGGCGAGCGGCTGGTCGAGGTCGATGGCGCGGACGTGGGCGAGGGTGTCGTCGTGCCGGAGGGCCTCGGCCATGCAGGCGGCGAGCAGGGCGTCCTTGTCGGCGAACACGCGGAAGATCGTGCCCTCGCCGATGCCGGCGGCGCGGGCGACCTGGGCGGTGGTGACGCTGGATCCGTGCTCGACGACGAGGGGCAGCGCGGCGGCGACGATCATCGCGCGGCGGTCGTCGGGAGTCATCGGCGAGGAGCGTTTCCGGGGTTCGGTCATGCCTCCATCCTGCGGAGTGAGTACTCACTCCGTCAAGGGTGTCCTATCGTGATCCTTTGTGAACGGTGTGCAGCTGCTCCTGATCATCTTCGGCGGGATCACCGTCGCGGCCGTCGCGCACCGGCGCGGCGCCCAGCCCGGCCTCGTCGTCGTCATCCTCGCCGCGGCGGCGTCGTTCATCCCCGGCGTACCGCGGCTGCAGCTGGACAGTGAGCTCATCCTCGCCGTCGTCGTGCCGCCCCTGCTCTACTCCGCGACCAGGGGCGCGTCCGCCTCCAGCTTCTCCGCGAACTTCCGGCCGATCTTCACCCTCGGCGTCACGCTCGTCGTGCTCACCACCGGCGTCGCCGGGTACGCCGGGTCGCTGCTGCTGCCCGCGATCGGTCTGCCCGCCGCGATGGTCCTCGGCGCCGTCCTCGCCCCACCGGACACCATCACCACCGTCACCCACGGCGAGGCGCTCGGCCTGCCCCGCCGCGTCACCGCGATCCTCACCGGCGAGAGCCTCGTCAACGACGCGACCGCCCTGACCCTGTTCAGCCTCGCCGTCGCCGCGACCGGCGCCGGGCACACCCTGTTCGACAACGGGTTCGTGCTGTTCCTGTACAACACCGTCACCGGCATGGCGGTCGGCGCGGCCCTCGCCGTCGCGACCCTGTGGCTGCGCAAACGCCTGCACGACCCGGTCCTGGAGACGTCGGTGTCGCTGCTGCTGCCGTTCACCGCGTTCCTGCTCGCCGAACAGGTCCACGCCTCCGGCATCCTCGCCGTCGTCGTCGCCGCGTTCTCCGTGTCGGTGAACACCGCCCTCGACAAGCGCCACCAGTACCCGGGCGCCTACCGTTCCCGGCTGCAGGAGGCGACCGTCTGGCCCGTCGTCGACTTCCTGCTCGAGACGTTCGTCTTCGCGTACATCGGACTCCAGCTGAAGTTCGTCGTGCAGAGCCTCGCCTCGTCGGACACGCTGCTGCGCACCGTCGTCACCGCCGCCGTATTGCTGGTAACGGTAATTCTCTTCCGGCTCGGGTTCGTCTCCGGCTCGTTCGCGTGGTGGGGGCTGCGCCGCCGCGGCGTCGAGCACCGCGTCGCCACCGACCCCCGCGCCCAGGAACACTTCGAACGCCGCCGCCAGTGGCGCGCCCGCCGCGGCCGCACCCGCGAGGTCCTCGGCGAACCCACCCCGAAGGAGGCGCTCATCGTCGGCTGGACCGGCATGCGCGGCATCCTCACCCTCGCCGCCGCGGCCGCCGTCCCCGAACGCCTCCACGACGGCACCCCGTTCCCCGGCCGCGACGAGATCCAGGCGATCGCGCTGCTCGTCACCCTCGGCACCCTGCTCATCCAGGGCATGACGATCCCGCTGCTGGTCCGCCGGCTGCGCATCGACACCGCCGCCGAACACGCCCGCGACGCCGACCTGCACGCCCGCGGCGTCGCCGTCATCGAGGCCGCCGGCCCCGACTTCGACGCCCAGCGCGAAGCCCTCGCCACCGCCGTCTACAAGGAGGAGCTCGACGACGCCACCGCCCGCAGCCTCATCCACGACGTCGACCTCCGCCAGGCCGCCCACGACACCCAGTGACGGATCAGCGCGCCCGTTGACGGCGACCCCGGCCGGCAGGCGGATGATGGGCGGATGATCGACACGAATCCGGATGACGTCCCGGCTGGCGGCGCACGGTGGAGGGTCGCGGTCGTCGGACCCGGCGGCGTCGGCGGCCTGCTGGGCGCGGTGCTCACCCGGGCCGGAAACCCGGTGCGGTACGTCGCGACGCCCGGCACCGCGGACGCGCTCAACGCCGGCGGTGTCACCGTCGACAGCGCGCAGTTCGGGTCGTTCCACGTGCCCGCCACCGCCGGCACCCGGCTGACCGGGCCGGTCGACCTGTGCGTGCTGGCCGTCAAGGCCACCGCGCTCACCGCCGCCCTCGACGCGCTGCCCGCCGGCGGCCTCGGCGACGCCCTGATCCTGCCGCTGCTCAACGGCGTCGAGCACCTGGCCGTGCTGCGGCAGCGGTACCCGGCCGGGCAGGTCCTCGCCGGCGCGATCCGGGTCGAGTCGACCAGGACCGCACCCGGGCGGATCGCGCACACCAGCCCGTTCTCCGGCATCGACGTCGCCGGGCACGCGACGCCCCGCGGCCGCCTCGACGCGCTCGCCGCCGAGCTCCGGCACGCCGGGTTCGACGTGACCGTCCGCGACGACGAGACGGCGCTGCTGTGGGGCAAGCTCGCGTTCCTCGCCCCGCTCGCGCTGCTCACCACGCACGCCTCCGCGCCGGCCGGCACCGTGCTCGCCGACCGGCGCGCGGACCTGCACGCGGTCATCGACGAGGTCGCCGCCGTCGCGGCCGCCGCCGGAGCACCCGTCGACCCGGCCGGGATCAGGGCGATGTTCGACCGCCTCCAGCCCGGCATGAAGTCCTCGATGCTCCGCGACGCGGAGGCCGGCCGGCCGACGGAGCTCGACGCGATCGGCGGCGCCGTGCTGCGCGCCGCCGCCGGCCACGGTGTCGCGACCCCGGTCACCGCCCGTCTCGTCGCCGACCTGCGAGCCGTTGCGCGGCCGTGACACACGACGTCGACCGCCGCTGACCGCATCGGGGCAGACTCGTCCGTCATGGGGATCTTCAACCGCCGCCGCGCCGGTACCGACGACGTGGCGCTCCTCGCGTTGCAGGGCGAGGACATGATCGAGCAGCTGGCGCAGGCACACGTCACGTGGGGCCTCGGCACCGCCGACCGGTGGGGCCTCGACCAGCGCACCGGCGTCATCACCTGGACGTTTCCGGACAAGACCGCGTCCGCGCCGGCACAGATCCTGGGCAGCTTCAACGCCTCTACGTCGTCGTGGGTGTGGGCGTGGGGCAACGGAAGCATCCTGCCGGAACTGTCCGTGGCCGCCGCCCAGGTCCGCGACTGGGGCGCCGAGCGGGGACTGCCCGCGTTCACGCAGGCCCGCGTCGACGTCGACGAGGAGGGCGCAGCGACCCTCGTCGCGGTCGCCGTCCGGGTCACGAAGGCGACCGGCTTCTACCGCGCCTCCGGGACCGCGTCGGTGCCGGTCATCACGTTCGGCCCGGTCACGCTGACCGCCGCCGACGGCACCACCTCGACCTTCACCGTCGACGTGTCCTGACCCGCGCCACCGCACCGTGAACCCGATGAGCGGCGTCACGGGCCCCAGAGGCAGCAGGCGAACACCACGATCGCGGTGGTGAGGAGGAGGACGGGCACGATCAGGGCAGGCAGCATCCGCGTCTCGCCGCGGGCGTGCGCGGTGGCCCGCCGCCACCGGCGCTCGTCCGCCCGTGACGGCTCGGCCGTGAGCCGCTCGACGCCCGGCCCGCCGGCGAGCCCTGCCAGCAGCGCGTCGACGGCGTCGGTGGTGGCGCCGCGGGCGTCGAGCCAGGCCACGACCTCCGGCGGGCCGGTGCGCACCAGGGCGGCGAGCAGGTGCTCGGTGCCGACGTGCCCGGCCCGCTCCTGCGCCGCGACGTGAAACGCCTGCTCCATGACCAGCTTCGCCGCCCGGTCGAACGCCACGCCGGTCGCGGCCGACGCTCCGGCGTCAGCCTGGGCGGGCGGCCACAGGCCAACGGTGTTGCCCGGAGATCCGGCGAGCGCCGCAGCGAGGTCCTGCGGCGTCATCTCGCGCCGGCCCTCCGACGCCGCCAGCAGCGCCATGCGCTGCAGGGCTGCCCTGGCCTCGGTCGTCGTCCGCTCGATCACGGACGGAGTTGTACACGACGGCCACCCATGATCGTCAAGCTGGGCTTCACGGTCGTGGCGGAGTTCGGCGTTGATCACGCGCGGGGCGGAGGGCAGCGTGGACTGCATGTATGTGACTGACATCCAGGCCCTGGCCGCGACCGGCGTCGAAGCGCTGCGGGACCGCACCGAGATCGTCGACGCGTTGTACCGGTTCGGGCTCGGCCAGGACCTCAAGGACCGCGATCTGTTCGCGTCGGCGTTCGCCGCGGACGCCGAGCTGGACTTCCGCCCGGCGGCGGCCCGCTGGGGCGCCGACGTGCCGCTCATGACCGGCCGGGACGCGATCGTCGGGCAGATCCTTGCCCTGTTTGCCGGGCGGGTCGACACCACCCACACCGTCACCAACCCGCGCGTGCGGATCGACGGCGACCGGGCCGACCTCACCGCCATCGTCGAGGCGCAGCACCTGCTGAGCGCCGACCACGGGACGTTCGCGCTGCTGAAGAACCTCTACGACGTGGAGCTGGTCCGCGACGGCGGCCGCTGGGTCGTGCACCGGATGCGGATCGCGAACGTCTGGTACACCGGCGACCCCGCCGCGATCTTCAACGGGTAGCCAAGCCCCGGAGCCAGCCGAGGACGAGCTCGACGTCGGCATCGTCAAACCGGGCTCCACGGTACTAACTGCTGGTGAGGGCGGCGGCGAGGTCGGCGGACCGGCCGAGGAGGCGGGCGGTGGCGATCGGGTCCATGTAGTCCTGGTACAACACGATCTCGCCGGCCCGGACGCGCATGACACCGAGGGCGCGGAACCGGTACGGCCCGCCGGTCACCGCGGACCGCCCGTGGTGCTCGATCTGCGCGACGACGACTTCCGGGTCGGTGGTCTCGTGCACGACCGCGTCGACGCCGTCCATCTCGAACAGGCCGCGGGACGCCGCGGCGCCGCCGTGGTACGCGCGGATCGCGTCGCGACCCCGCAGCTCGCGGGGCTGGCCTGGCAGCGCGAACGGGTACTCCAGGACGCCGTCGGCGGCGAACAGGTCGGCGAAGGGCCCGCCCTCACCCGCGACCATTCGCCGGACCTCCTCGGCCACCTCGCGTGGCGTTCTCACCATGTCTGCCTCCACCTAGAATCGGAACGATGACCCCGGTTAGACGATACGGAACGGTGGCCCCGGTTAGCAATGGCTGAGCAACCCCTGCGCGCCGACGCCCGGCGCAACCGCGACCGCATCCTGCTCGCGGCCCGCGACGCGTTCGCCGAGGCCGGGTTCGCGGTGCCCCTCGACGAGATCGCCGCCCGCGCCGGCGTCGGCCCCGGCACCGTCTACCGGCACTTCCCGACCAAGGAGGCGCTGTTCCAGGCGGTTATCGCCGACCGGGTCGCCGGGCTCGTCGCCGAGGCGCGCGACCGGGCGGGCGACCCCGACGCCGGCGCGGCGTTCTTCGCGATGCTGTCCCGGCTCGGGGGTGAGGGCGCCGCCAAGCGGGACGCGTCCGAGGCGATGACCGTCCCCGGCCCGGTCGTCGCGGAGCTGCACGAGGCGGTCGGGGTCCTGCTGCGCCGGGCGCAGGCGGCCGGAGCGGTCCGCGCCCACATCACCGTCGAAGACCTGTTCGCGCTGCTGAAGGGGCTTTTCACCGGTATGCGCGACAGCGACGACCCGGGCCGCGCAGGACGGCTCCTCGCCGTTGTCGCCGCCGGCCTGCGCCCGCCGCACTGATCGGCGGCGCGGTCAGCCGGTCGCGTCGTAGGCCGCCGCCCACAGCCCGACCCACAGCGGGAGCCGCTGATCGCCGGAGTGGGCGCGCTGCATCATGACGACGGTCGTCGTGTCCTCGGCGGGGTCGGTGTACCAGACGGTGCCGTAGAAGCCGGGCCAGCCGTAGCTGCCGGGCGACGGGCCGGGCCGGGTGCGGCGGGTCACGACCGCCATCCCGAACCCCCAGCCCATGTCGTCGAAGTACCCGGGCCGGAACCCGGAGGTCGCCTTCTGGTGCGGCGTCAGGTGATCGGTCGTCATCAGCGCCACCGACGCCTCCGACAGCACCCGCTCGCCGTTGAGGGTGCCGCCGCCGCGCAGCATCGAGGCGAACGTGAGGTAGTCGAGGGTGGTGGAGACGAGCCCGCCGCCGCCGCTCTCGAACACCTGCGGCCGGCTCCACCGCCCGTCGGGGCGGTCCTCGACGATTGGTGCGCCGTTGGTGTCGTTGTCGCGTTCGTACGCGGTGGCGAGCCGGTCGAGGCTGCCCGGCTCGACGACGAAGCCGGTGTCGCGCATCCCGAGCGGGTCGCAGATCCGTTCGCGGAGCGCCTCCCCGAAGGTCCTGCCGGTCGCGCGGGCGATGAGGACCCCGGTCACGTTGGCGGCCGTGTCGTACATCCACCGCTCACCCGGCTGGTGCGGCAGCGGCAGCGCGCCGAGCCGGCGCAGCCACGCGTCCGGAGGCAGCTCACCGACCGCGGCGAGGGCGTCGGCGATCGGCACCGTGCCCGGCTCGGCGGGGACCATGCCGGTGCCCAGCGTGTACGTGAGCAGATGCCGCAGCGTGATCGGCCGGTCCGCCGCGACGACGTCGTCGAGGGGTCCGGCGGGATCGGCGAGGACGGTCATGTCCGCCAGCTCCGGCAGCAGCTTGTCGACCGGTTCGTCGAGGCCGAGGGTGCCGTCGTCGACGAGCGTCATCGCGCACGCCGCGACGACCGGTTTCGACGTGGACCCCATGCGGCAGATCGTGTCGGCGGCCATCGGCGTACCGGCGCCGGCACCGTCGAACGCGAGGCTGCCCACGGCTTCGACGTGGACCTCCCCCCGACGCGCGACGAGCGCCACCATGCCCGGCACGAACCCGGTGTCGACCTCGTGCTGCAGGAGCGCTCGCAGTCTGGCGGTCACGCACCGCACGCTACACGCCGGCGGCGCTTCGAGAGCGGGGCGGCGTGCAAGATACGTGTCATGAGTGGACCGTTGCGGGGTGTGCGGGTGGTCGAGCTGGCCGGGATCGGGCCGGGGCCGTTCGCGGGGATGATGCTGGCGGATCTCGGCGCGGACGTGGTGCGGGTCGACCGGGTCGGGTCGGGCTCGCCGATCGCGCCGCCGGCGGCGACCAACCTGCTCAACCGGGGCAAGCGGTCCGTCGCCGTCGACCTGAAGGACCCCGACGGGGTCGCGACCGTGCTCGCGTTGGCGCAGCGGGCTCATGTACTGGTCGAAGGCTGGCGGCCGGGGGTCGCGGAGCGGCTCGGTGTCGGGCCGGAGCAGGTCCACGCCGTGAACCCGGCGCTCGTGTACGGGCGGATGACCGGCTGGGGGCAGGACGGGCCGCGGGCCACGACGGCCGGGCACGACATCACGTACCTGGCGCTGTCGGGGGCGCTGCACGCGATCGGCCGGGCCGGTGGGCCGCCGCAGGTGCCGGTGAACCTCCTCGGCGACTTCGGCGCCGGCGCGATGTACCTCGTCGTCGGCGTCCTCGCCGCGCTGCGGGACGCGGAGCGGACCGGCCGGGGGCAGGTCGTCGACGCGGCGATCACCGACGGCGCCGCGCACATCACCACGATGCTGCACAGCATGCTGGCCGTCGGCCTGTGGCAGGACCGCCGCGGCGTCAACATGATCGACACGGGGGCGCCGTTCTACGACGTGTACGAGACCGCCGACGGCCGTCACGTGGCGGTGGGCGCGTTCGAGCCGCAGTTCTATGCCACGCTCGTCGCCACCCTCGGCCTGACGGATCTGCCGGACCAGCTGGACGTCGCGCAGTGGCCGGTGCTGCGGGAGCGGCTCGCCGCGGCGTTCCTGACGAAGACCCGCGCCGAGTGGTCCGCGCTGTTCCACGACGGCGACGGCTGCGTCACCCCCGTACTGTCGCTGCACGAGGCGCCGCAGGACCCGCACCTGCGGGCGCGGGGCACGTTCGCCGACCACCTCGGCGTCGTGCAGCCGGTGCCGCAGCCCCGGTTCTCCACCACCCCCGCGACCCTGACCGGCCCGCCGCCGCTGCCCGGCCAGCACACCGCGGAGGTCTTGAAGGACTGGGGCCTTCAGGACGAGTAGCCGGGCGCCCCGGTGCAGCGGTCGATGACCGGGGTCGTCGGCCGCAGCGTCGCCGGGTCGAACTCGACCCGCCACTCCTGCCCGTCGACGGTCTTCGCGACGAGGCTGTTCCCGACGACCGCGGCGGAGGCGAACGTCCACGCGTCCAGCCCGTGCCCGGCGTACGGATCGTGCACGAAGCAGGCGACGGTCGAGGTGCCGTCGCGGCTGAGCAGCCCGTCACGCGACCGCAGCCGCAGCGTCCGCTCCTGCCGCACGATCACGTCCTGCTCCCACGCGACGACCCGCACGTCCGGGCCCGACGCGACGACCGCGGGCGCGTGCGGGTCGTACTCCTCCGCGGCGACGGACACGAGCCCGGCGGCGCCGACGGCGAGACCGAGCAGGCCGATGCCCGTCTGGATGAGCAGCCGCCGGGTGCTCTCCGGCATGAGCCCGAGCACCGCGACGATCGCCACCATCGCGGCGACGAACCCCACCAGGAACGGGTCCGCGAGCGGCTCGAACGCGACGTACCTGGCGTGCGCGGCCACCGCCGCGGCGACCGTGACCACGACGGCTCCGGCGGCGACGCCGAGCATGACGACAGCGGTCCTACGGCCCATGTGGACATTCTCGCAGGACGATGCGAGACGGCGGGGTACCGTGCCGGTCGAGGGCAAGTTACTCTCGGGTAGGTGAGCACTGAGGCTTTCGTTTACGACGCTGTCCGCACCCCGCGCGGGCGTGGCAAACAGAACGGCTCGCTGCACGGGGTGAAGCCCGTGTCACTGGTCGTCGGGCTGATCGACGAGCTGCGCCGCCGGTATCCCGGGCTCGACCCGGCCGACATCGACGACGTCGTCCTCGGCGTCGTCTCCCCGATCGCGGACCAGGGGTCCGACATCGCCAAGACCGCCGCGATCGCCGCCGGCCTGCCGGACACCGTCGCCGGCGTGCAGCTGAACCGGTTCTGCGCGTCGGGGCTGGAAGCCGTGAACGTCGCCGCGCAGAAGGTCCGCTCCGGCTGGGAGGACCTCGTCCTCGCCGGCGGCGTCGAGTCGATGTCGCGGGTGCCGATGGGCTCCGACGGCGGCGCCTGGGCGATGGACCCGGAGACGAACTACGAGACGCGGTTCGTGCCGCAGGGCATCGGCGCCGACCTGATCGCCACGATCGAGGGCTTCAGTCGCGAGGACGTCGACGCGTACGCCCTGGAGTCGCAGACCCGCGCGGCGAAGGCGTGGGCCGGCGGGTACTTCAACCGGTCCGTCGTGCCCGTCCGGGACCGCAACGGCCTCGTCGTCCTCGACCGGGACGAGCACCTGCGCGCCTCCACCCTCGAAGGACTCGGGCAGCTGCCGGCGTCGTTCGCGATGATCGGTGAGATGGGCGGCTTCGACGCGGTGGCGTTGCAGCGGTACCACTGGGTCGAGCGGATCGAGCACGTGCACACCGCCGGCAACTCCTCCGGCATCGTCGACGGCGCGTCGCTCGTCATGGTCGGCAGCGAGGCCGCCGGGGCGCGGGCCGGACTCACCCCGCGGGCGAGGATCGTCGCCGCCGCGGTCAGCGGCGCCGACCCGACCATCATGCTCACCGGCCCCGCGCCCGCGACCCGCAAGGCCCTCGCGAAGGCGGGCCTGACCGCCGCCGACATCGACCTCGTGGAGATGAACGAGGCGTTCGCAGCGGTTGTACTGCGCTTCGCCAAGGACATGGACTTCGACCTGGAGAAGGTCAACGTCAACGGTGGCGCCATCGCGATGGGTCACCCGCTCGGCGCGACCGGCGGCATGCTGCTCGGCACGCTCGTCGACGAGCTCGAACGCCGCAGCCTGCGGTACGGCCTGGCCACGCTGTGCATCGGCGGCGGCATGGGCATCGCCACCATCGTCGAGCGAATCTGAAGGGCGCGCAGCACATGACCGACACGATCCGCTGGGACCGTGGGGACGACGGCGTCGTGGTCCTCACCCTCGACGACCCGGCGCACTCCGCCAACACGATGAACGACGCGTTCGCCGCCGACCTCGGCACGACCGTCGACCGGCTGACCGCCGAGAAGGACACCATCACCGGCGTCGTCATCACGTCGGCGAAGAAGACGTTCTTCGCCGGCGGCGACCTGCAACGCCTCGGCAGCCTCGGCCCCGACCAGGCCGCCGACGTGTACGCCTCCTCCATGCACCTCAAGGGTCTCCTGCGCCGCCTCGAAACGCTCGGCCGGCCGGTCGCCGCCGCGATCAACGGCTCCGCGCTCGGCGGCGGCCTGGAGATCGCGCTCGCCTGCCACCACCGCATCGTCGCCGACGACGCCCGCATCGAGATCGGCTTCCCCGAGGTGACGCTCGGGCTACTGCCCGGCGCCGGTGGGGTCGTGCGCACCGTGCGGCTGCTCGGCATCGCGCAGGCGCTGCTCACCGTCCTGCTCCGCGGGCAGCGGCACCGGCCTTCCGCCGCCCTCGAACACGGCCTGGTGCACGAGGTCGCACCCCGCGACGAGCTGCTCTCCCGGGCCAAGGCGTGGATCGTCGCGAACCCCGGCGCGGTCCAGCCGTACGACGTGAAGGGCTACCGCATCCCCGGCGGCACCCCGGCGCAGGCGTCGTTCGCGGCGAACCTGCCCGCGTTCCCGGCGACGCTGCGCAAGGAGCTCAAGGGCGCCCCCTACCCGGCGCCGCGCAACATCCTCGCCGCCGCCGTCGAAGGCGCCCAGGTCGACCTCGCCACCGCGTTCGCCATCGAGGGCCGGTACTTCACGGAGCTCGCCACCGGGCAGATCGCCAAGAACATGATCAAGGCGTTCTTCTTCGACATGCAGCAGGCGAACTCCCGTGGCGCCTCCGCGGCGCCGTTCGGCAAGGTCGCCGTGCTCGGTGCGGGGATGATGGGCGCGGCGATCGCGTACGTGTGCGCGAAGGCCGGCATGCAGGTGCTGCTGAAGGACGTCACCGTCGAGGCCGCCGCCCGCGGCAAGGAGTATTCGGTCCGGGTCCTGGCGAAGAAGCCGTTCCTGCCGGCTGAGGAGATCCTCGGCCGGATCACGCCGACGGCGGACCCGGCGGACCTGGCCGGGTGTGACCTGGTGATCGAGGCGGTGTTCGAGGACCCGGCGCTGAAGCACAAGGTGTTCGCGGAGGTCCAGGACGTCGTGGCGCCGGACGCGCTGCTGTGCTCCAACACCTCGACACTGCCGATCTCCGCGCTCGCGGAGGGGGTGACGCGGCGCGAGGACTTCGTCGGGCTGCACTTCTTCTCGCCCGTGGACAAGATGCCGCTCGTCGAGGTGATCCGCGGCGCCGGCACGTCGGCTGCCGCTGTCGACCGGGCGCTGGGTGTCGTCCGGCAGCTGAAGAAGACGCCGATCGTCGTCAACGACAGCCGCGGGTTCTTCACCAGCCGGGTCATCGGCACGTTCACCGGTGAAGGGCTGCTCATGCTCGCGGAGGGCGTGGCGGCGCCGTCGATCGAGCAGGCGAGCCTGCAGGCCGGCTACCCGGCGGCGGTGCTCGCGCTGATGGACGAGCTGACCCTGACGCTGCCGCGGAAGATCCGGCTCGCGTACGGCGACGCGTGGACCCCGACGCCCGCCGACGCGCTCATCGACCGGATGATCGACGAGTTCGGCCGGCCGGGGCGCTCCGGCGGGGCGGGCTTCTACGAGTACGTCGACGGCAAGCGCGACCGGCTGTGGCCGGGCCTGCGCGAGCACTTCGCGTCCGCCTCCGCTGAGATGCCGTTCATCGACATGCAGGAGCGGATGCTGTTCGCCGAGGCGCTCGAGTCGGTGAAGTGCCTCGACGAGGGCGTGCTCACCAGCGTCGCGGACGCCAACGTCGGCTCGATCCTCGGCATCGGGTTCCCCGGCTGGACCGGCGGCGTCCTGCAATACATCAACCAGTATTCGGGCGGGCTGCCCGGGTTCGTCGCCCGCAGCCGCGAGCTCGCCGCCCGCTACGGCGCCCGCTTCGAACCGCCGGCGCTGCTGCTGCGCAAGGCGGAGGAGGGCTCGCAGTTCGTCTAGGAGCAGTCCTCTCGATTCTACGTAGTCGCATGGTCACTCTACGTTACGGTCTTCGGTTGCGGGGCGGCGGGCCTGTCGTCGCCCTCCAACCGGGGGACGGACGGGGGAGACCGCGATGGCGGCGTTCGGGGTGCTGCTGCGACGAGGCCCGGCACGGACTCTGTCGGCGTTGGCGGCGTCGGTACTGGCCGCGATCGGCGGGACCCTCGCGGTGCCGGGTTCGGCGGCCGCCGCTGAGCTCGCGCAGCAGCACATCACCTGGACGGACACCGCGGACACACCGCTGACCACCGGCACCGTCTCCGTCGCGGCGGTCGCCTCGTCCGGGCTGCCCGTCTCCTACACCAGCACCAGCGGCGATGTGTGCACCGCCGACGGCGACGTCGTCACCCTGCACCGGCAGGGCCGCTGCACGATCCGCGCCACCCAGGCCGGCAACGCCTCCTTTGCCGCCGCGGAACCGTCGAGCTCGTCCTTCGCCGTCCTCGGCCGCGCCCAGAAGATCACGTGGACCCCGACCCCGGACGTCTCGGTCACCGCTGGGACGGTCCGCGTGTCGGCGACCGCGTCGTCGGGGCTCGCCGTCATCTACCGGACCGCGACGCCCCGCACGTGCAAGGTCAAGGGCGGCACCGTCACCCTTGTCGCCGGCGGCACCTGCACCGTGCGCGCCACCCAGCCCGGCAACGACGAGTACGCCCCGGCGCCCCGCGCCGACGACTCGTTCATTATCGGAAAACTGGCGCAGACAATCCGGTTTTCCCGCCCCGCCGACACGGCGATGACGACCGGCACCGTCCACATCGACGCCACCGCGACGTCCGGGCTCACGGTGACCGTCACCAGCCGCGACCGCACGGTGTGCACCGTGTCGGCCCGCCGGGTGACGCTGGTCGGCGCCGGCACCTGTGTGCTGCGGGCTGCGCAGCCCGGCAACGGCAGGTACGCGCCCGCACCCCGGGTCGAGCGGCGGTTCACCGTCGGCCGGGGCGTTCAGACGATCGAGTTCCCCACGCCGGGCCCGGCGCCACTGCCTGCCGGCACGGTGACGGTCACACCGTCGGCGTCGTCGGGCCTGCCGGTCACCGTCACCAGCGCGAACCTGGCCGTGTGCACCGTCGCGGGCGCCTCTTCCCCAGGACCTTCCTCCTCCGCCGGCTCTTCGTCTGAAGATGCGTCCGTCGGTGACTCATCCGCTCCCGGCACTGCCGCCGACGCACCTGCCGCCGGGGCTTCCACCAGCGGTTCTTCCAGCGGCGGCACCTCCGCGGGGAACTCTTCCACCGGGACCTCCACCGGCGGCACTTCCGCAGGCGGCGCTGCCGGCGGGACGATCGTCACGCTGCACACCGTCGGCACCTGCGTGCTGCGCGCCACCCGGGGTGCCACCGGGGACTGGTCGGCCGCAGCGGCCGTCGAGATCAGTTTCCCCGTCGTCAAGGGCACCCAGACGATCACGTTCCCGCCGCCACCCATGACCGCGGCCGGTGCGACCGTCACGCTGCGGGCGACCGCATCGTCCGGGCTGCCCGTCACCTACACCGCGTCGACCCCTGCCGTCTGCACCGTCGCCGGCGCCGTCGCGGCCCTTCGCGTCCCCGGCGCGTGCGCGGTACGCGCCGGCCAACCCGGCGACGGCCGCTGGGACCCGGCACCCGCCGTCGACGCCACCTTCACGGTCACCGGCGACGCGCAGACGATCACGTTCCCCGCCCCGCCCACCACACCCCTCACCGACGAAACCGTCCACGTGTCCGCGACCGCGACGTCCCGATTGCCGGTCACCATTACCAGCAATACGCCACAGGTGTGCACCATCGCCGGCACCGCCGTCACGCTCCGCACCCCGGGCAGATGCACGGTGACGGCAACCCAGCACGGCGACGCCACCCATGCCGCCGCCCCGCCGGTGACCCACACGTTCACCGTCGCCCGTGGCGCGCAGAGCATCACGTTCCCGCAGCCTGACACCCGGTCCGTGCTCGACGGCCCGCTGACAGTAGCGCCGTCCGCAACGTCATACCTGCCGGTCTCGGTGTCCAGCAGCACCCCGGACGTCTGCACCGTCACCGGCTCCGTCCGGAACACCGCGGCGGGCAGCACACCTGACAACGCACCTGACAACACGCCGGACGACACCACGGATAGCGCCGCACCAGGCAGCACACCTGACAACGCACCAGACGACACCACGGATAGCGCCGCACCCGGCAGCACACGTGGCAGCGCACCAGGTCTCACCACGGATGGCGCCGTGACGGGCAGCGCACCTGGCAGCGCACCTGGCAGCGCACCTGGCAGCGCACCTGGCAGCGCACCTGGCAGCGCACCTGGCAGCGCACCTGGCAGCGCACCTG